>DASTJX010000084.1:0-2386 GCA_035716265.1 Nitrospira sp. | reverse complement strand
ATGCCACCGGTGATCCGTGACTCGGGCAAGATGTGGAATCCGGAGGGCAAGCTGCAGGATGTGAAATGCGTGATCCCCGATTCCAGCTATGCGCCGGTCTACCATGAAGTGGTCGAGTTCTGTAAGAAGCACGGTGCGTTCGATCCTCGCACGATGGGCAGCGTGCCCAACGTCGGCTTGATGGCGCAGGCCGCCGAAGAGTACGGTTCGCACGATAAGACCTTCAAGGCTCCGGGGAACGGCACGATCCGGATCGTCGATTCCTCCGGCAAGACCTTGATCGAGCATAAGGTGGAAGAAGGCGACATCTGGCGCGCCTGCCAGGTCAAGGATGCCCCGATCCAGGACTGGGTCAAGCTCGCGGTGAGTCGCGCCAAGGCGACCGGCGCCCCTGCAGTATTCTGGCTGAATAAGGACCGGGCGCACGATGCCGAGTTGATCAAGAAAGTGAATGCCTATCTTCCGAAGCATGATACGGCCGGACTCGAAATGAAGATCATGCCCCCGGCCGATGCCTGCCGCTTCTCGCTGGAGCGGATGAAGGAAGGTAAGGACACCATTTCCTGCACCGGCAACGTGCTCCGTGATTATCTGACGGACCTGTTCCCGATTTTAGAAATCGGCACGAGCGCAAAGATGCTCTCGATCGTTCCGCTCCTGAACGGCGGCGGCTTGTTTGAAACCGGCGCCGGCGGGTCAGCGCCCAAGCACGTTCAGCAGTTCCAGGAGGAGGGCTATCTGCGCTGGGACTCGCTCGGAGAATTCCTGGCGCTCGCAGCCTCGCTCGAGCATCTGGCGAAGGTGGGAAACAACCAGGTGGCCAAAATCCTCGCCGATACGCTGGATGAAGCCAACGCCAAGTTCCTCGAGAGCAACAAGTCACCCGCTCGCAAAGTCGGTGAGATCGACAACCGGGGCAGCCATTTCTACCTGGCGCTGTACTGGGCGCAAGCCCTGGCTGCGCAGACGGCCGATAAAAAGATCGCAGAGAGGTTTACAAAGATCGCGAAGGATTTGGGCGACAATGCTGCAAAGATCGATCAAGAACTGCTGGCGGCGCAAGGCAAGCCTCAGGATGTCGGCGGGTACTATCATCCGAATGATGAGAAGGCCTCTAAGGCGATGCGTCCAAGCGCTACGTTGAATAAGATCATCGACGCTATTGCATAACACTGGCTGAGTGACGAAGGGCTTGAGAGCGTATGGCAACAGACAGCATCGATAGCCAAAACATCATTGACCAACCCGAGTTGTTGAAGCCTCGCATGGTGACGATTGAGATTGCCGGGAAGAGGGTGGAAGTGCCGGAGGGCATCACCGTCATCAAGGCAATGTGGTACGCCGGTCAGGAGGTCGTGCGGGGCGTCGGCTGTCTCGGCGGGTTCTGCGGGGCCTGTGCGACCTACTATCGGACGAAAGACGATCCGAAGGTGCGCACCTGTCTCGCTTGTCAGACGGCGGTGCAGGACGGCATGTCATTCACAATGATGCCGCCCTTCCCCGCCCGCAAGGCCACGTACGATATTCAAACACTCCAGGACCCCAAACAAGATCTCTTCAATCTCTACCCCGAGACACCGCTCTGCCGCAATTGCAATGCCTGCACGGAAGCCTGCCCGCAGCAGATCGACGTGCGGGAGGGGGTATGGAAGGCGGTGTTCGGCGATTTTAAGAGCGTGTCAGAAATGTTCATGGACTGCGTCATGTGCGGGATGTGCGCGCCGGTCTGCATCGCCGACATCGCTCCGAACCTGGTCGCGCTCTACGTGAGCCGCGCGCAGGGCGCTCATTTCACTGAAAAACCGGTGGGCTTGGACGCGCGGATCCAGGAAATCACAGACGGTCGGTTCGATGCCGAGTGGAATAAGATTTTGAAGATGAACGACCAGCAACTCGCCGAGCATTGTGCCACGGTGAAGTGACATGTCATCGGCTAACCACACCGATCACTCGTGACAATGCACGGCGGGCCTGTGTTTTGATGACGACCGCGGACGAGAGACGGTCTTGAAGAGATGGACATCCACGCACTTCAACACATCGTTCATAGCACGAGGGACGCCCGTCGGAAACAGACCATTCCAAAATTTTCTCCAGCCGACCGCGATCAGCTGATTCACAAGTATCATCCGGACTATCGAGCCAGCGCGTACCGGCCAATTCGATTCGGTCCGAACAAAGGCGACCGGACCGTGGTCGAGCTGGCGACGTTGCTCGAAGGCGACAGCCCCATCCAAGACGACCTGGACCTGACCCCGCACCATACGACCGATGTCTTAGTGATCGGCGGCGGGGGGGCCGGATGTGCCGCGGCGTTGCATGCGCACGGAGCCGGATCGAAGGTCATGCTGGCCACGAAGCTTCGGCTCGGTGATTCCAACAGTGT
>DASTJX010000083.1:0-8780 GCA_035716265.1 Nitrospira sp. | reverse complement strand
AATGGATGGGCCAGCTCTACCATGCACTCGGCCTGTCCACGGGAGTCATTCAGCACGACGCGTCGTTCATCTACGATCCGACCTACGATGCCGCCGATAAGCGCCTCCAACACCTCCGTCCCTGTACCAGATACGAGGCCTACCGCGCAGACATTACTTATGGGACGAACAATGAATACGGCTTCGACTATCTCCGCGACAATCTGGTCGTGACCGCATTGGATCAATGCGTGCAGCGGGACCTGAATTTCGCAATCGTGGACGAGGTCGACAGTATCCTCATCGACGAGGCGCGGACGCCGCTGATCATCTCCGGACCCACCGACCAGAGCACCGATCTCTATTACCGCATCAACGCCATTATTCCGCAGCTTAAGCCGGAGCACGACTACACGATCGAAGAGAAAACCAAGACGGCCGCCCTCACCGAGGATGGCAACGTGCGCGTGGAAAAGCTTCTGGGCGTCGACAATCTCTACGATCCGGCCAACATGGACCTCGTCCATCACGTCGTGAAAGCGCTGCAGGCCTATGCGCTCTACAAGCGTGATGTCGACTATGTGGTGAAAGACGGCGAGGTCATCATCGTCGATGAATTTACCGGCCGATTGATGCCTGGCCGCCGCTGGAGCGACGGACTGCACCAGGCTGTCGAAGCAAAAGAAGGCGTCAAGATCGCCAATGAGAATCAGACACTGGCCTCGGTGACCTTTCAAAACTACTTCCGCATGTACAAAAAGCTCGGCGGCATGACCGGCACCGCCGACACGGAAGCGGCGGAGTTTGCAAAGATTTACAACCTCGACGTCAACGTGGTCCCGACCAACAGGAAGATGATTCGGTTGGACTACGCCGATGTGGTCTACCGCACCGAAAAGGAAAAGTTCACCGCAATCGTCGAAGAGATTAAGGACTGCCATGAACGGGGGCAACCGGTTCTGGTAGGCACGATCTCCATCGAGAAATCCGAGAAGATCGCCGGGATGCTGAGCCGAAACGGCATCAAACACAACGTGCTCAATGCCAAGCAGCATGAGCGTGAAGCTGAAATCGTGGCACAGGCCGGGCGTAAGAGCGCCGTGACGATCGCCACCAACATGGCAGGTCGCGGAACCGACATTCTCCTTGGCGGCAATGCCGACTTTATGTTCAAGCAGGTGCTGTATCGGGAAGAACAACTGCCGGAGGAACGAAAGCTCGCCGTCTATGAAGAGATTCGTGCCGACTGCGAAAAGAACAAGCAGGAGGTGGTCGCTCTCGGCGGGTTGCATATCCTCGGCACAGAACGGCATGAGAGCCGCCGCATCGACAACCAGCTTCGCGGGCGCGCGGGCCGTCAAGGTGATCCGGGTTCATCCCGGTTTTATCTGTCGCTTGAAGACGATTTGATGCGCATTTTCGCTTCCGAGCGGGTGTCGCAACTGATGTTGAAGCTCGGCATGGAAGAAGGCATCCCGATCGAGCACGGGATGGTCACTCGCGCGATCGCCAATGCCCAAAAGAAAGTCGAGGCGCACAATTTTGAAATTCGAAAGCAACTGCTCGAGTATGACGATGTCATGAACAAGCAGCGGGAGGTCATCTACCAACATCGCCGTGCAGTCTTGGCAGGCGAAAACCTCAGCGACGACTTGCGCGACATGATGGACACTTCGGTCGAGTCCGCACTTACGGTGTACTGCCCCGCCGAACAATATCCCGAAGAATGGGACATGAAAGGTCTGGCCGAGATGATGCAGGGCCAGTTCGGACTCGACATCACGCAGGGCAGGCAGGACGGCGGTGAATCTCTCCGTGACGTGGGACGAGACGCGCTGCTTGAAGACCTGAAAGCCCAGGTACGCGACGCCTATGACCGAAAGGAAAAAGAACTCGGGCCGGAGCTCATGCGCTTCCTGGAGAAGAATTTCATGCTGCAGGTGATCGACCACCACTGGAAGGATCACCTGCTGGGAATGGACCATCTGCGCGACGGAATCGGCCTCCGGGGCTACGGCCAGAAAGATCCGCTGATCGAATACAAGCGGGAAGGGTACGATCTGTTCGCGGGCATGATGGAACGCATCAAGTCGGATACGATCGAGCGGCTCTTCCTCGTGCAGGCCGTTCGGGAAGGAGAACGCCCTGCCCCCCCGCCACCCGTCCTGTCACGGCCGCAGCCCAAGCTCACGTTGAATCGCGGAGACGAACCGGTGTCCGCCCCAACGATCCATCGCAGCGACGACAAAGTGGGGCGCAACGACCCCTGTCCTTGCGGGTCGGGCAAAAAATACAAAAAGTGCCACGGGGCGTAGGACACGCCACTGACATCTCGCTTCCTCAGCTCCAAGCTCCCAGCACTCTGGTTACCGTTCAGTTCTTTCCGAGAGAAACCTCATCAGGGCCCTGTCTGCGAATTGCGAAGGCTCGCACGATTGTCATTTCGAGTTCTCTTCACTCCCCAAAGGGGAATCGCAGCGCCTTGTGAGTGACTAGCCGGCAATTCGGGCACCGTTCTCTTCCTAACTCTTACCAGGCGGAATGTCAGTGCTGGTTTGCGCCTTGCCGGCACTTCGGATCACCGTTATTCCTACCCAGGAGAAACCTCGTCAGTTCTTGTTTGCGAATTGCGAAGGTTCGGGACACCGTACTTGTCGAACTCCGGCGACCGCCAAAGGCGGGCAGCGGCGGATGTTCGAAGTTTCGTCCGCCGCGAGGGACGAAACAAGTTTCCGCTGCTGAGCCGGAGGAGACGTAGTACGGTCGAGCCGGAGCGTCTGAGCAAGGAGAACTGACGAGGTTTCTCTTATCCCGCCTTGACTTAGCGCACTTCTGGAGGCTACTCTACGCCACTTTTGGACGTCCCAAAATATGGGTGTAGCGCGGGTTTGGGGTGTCCCTATCATTTTGTCTTTTTCGGAGTTCTTCGTGGGCACCGGCCATCCGCAACTCGTCGCCGCCATCGCATCCGAAATCGCACGCGAGGGTCCCATCCCTTTCGTCCGTTTCATGGAGCTCGCCCTCTATCATCCGCAATTCGGCTACTACATGCGCTTCCCCGAGGCCGGCGCAGAGCGGATCGGGTGGAATGGCGATTTTTATACCAGCTCAGACGTTCACCCCATCTTGGGACAAGCCATCGCCAGGCAAGCAGCACAAATAGATGCTCTCTTGGGATATCCGGACCCGTTTACCGTGGTAGAGATGGGACCGGGTAAGGGCCTTCTGGCCAGTCATGTGTTGTCGGGGCTCCAACTCGCTCCTCGGTCGTTGGCACGTCGTCTGCGGTACATCCTCATCGAATGCAGTCCGGCGATGCGCGCAATGCAGCAACGACACCTCGATTCCTGGCTCAAGTCATCCGGTTGCGTGAGTTGGGTGGAAGACGTGACCAGTCTCGCGAGAGACAGCGTGCGCGGCGTGATGTTCAGCAACGAATTACCCGATGCCTTTCCTGTCCACAGGGTCCAGAAAAAAGACCACACGCTTTGGGAAGTCTTCGTGGACGTCCGGGACGGGAGTTTTGTGGAACGTCTAGATAGCCTCTCAACCAGGGGTATCGCAGATTACCTGCAACGCATCAATGTTGAGCTTCCTGAAGGTTATCGGACGGAAGTAAATCTTCGAGCGCCAGGCTGGATGAACCAGGTGGCCAACAGCCTCGAGCAGGGAATCGTCATCACGATCGATTACGGACATGCGGCCGAAGACCTCTATGGACCGGAGCGATCGCGAGGCACCTTACTCTGCTATCACTCACAAATGGCATGCGAAGATCCCTACATCAGGGTGGGAGAGCAGGACATCACGGCTCACGTTGATTTTACGACCTTAGCGACGGTCGGTGAGCAGGCCGGCTTGTCCGTCACCGGGTTCACTAACCAAATGAGTTTTCTCATGGGGTTGGGCATCGAAGACATGATCGCCCGGTTGGCGCCGGACAGTGCCGAATTTCGGGCGGCTATCCACCTGCTCAAGCCCGAAGGTATGGGAAGAACCTTCAAGATCCTCGTGCAGCACAAGGCACTGGATCGACCGGTACTCGATGGATTGACCTTCCGGCCGTTTTTTGGCTCGGCGTTGAGCCGGCATGCAGCGGCTTAGAATCGAGATGTGATGGCGGACGAAGCCGTTCCCTTGAACTACCTCCCGATCCTCCTCTTCATCGGCATCACAATTGCCTTTGGAGCCATCCAACTCCTGGCCGGACGCCTGGTTCGTCCACATCGTCCGTATCGTGCAAAACTCAATCCTTACGAAAGCGGAAGCCCCTTGTTTTCCGATGCCCGGGTGCAATTCCCGATGCGGTATTACATCATCGCGATGCTCTTCGTCATTTTTGACATCGAAGTGATTTTCATCATCCCATGGGCGGTGCGCTTTCAATCGCTCGGTCTGTTGGGATTGGTCGAGATGTTGGTGTTCATCGCTATTCTGCTGGTAGGACTCTGGTACGCATGGAAGAAGGGTGCGTTAGAATGGGATTGAGCGGTATTCATGAGCAGTCTCGCAGCGTGCTCCAAAGGCAGAGCCGGGGAAGAGCTGTTTATCTCCCTTGCTCGCCGAACGCGCACACCAGATCTATCGGATTTTCAGAAAGGCGGTGCTCGTTCAAGCGCGCAGTGGGAGATCAGCCCTTCCTCCTGGCCTTCCTGGCAGGAAACGAGCGAGCTTCAGAACTCTAGGGCGGTGCTTCCATGGAACATTGCCATGCGCTCCCGCTAGGATGAGGTGGGTAGAAGAGTGAGAGGACGATGAGCGTCTTTGAAAGACAGTTTGAGGCGAATATCATCACGACTAACCTGGATGCGGTCGTGAACTGGGCCAGAAAATCGGCACTGTGGCCAATGACGTTCGGCCTGGCCTGTTGTGCGATCGAAATGATCGCCAGCGTGTCGTCGCGGTATGACATCGACCGGTTCGGCGCGGGAGTCTTTCGCGCCTCTCCACGCCAATCGGATTTGATGATCGTGGCCGGAACGGTGACGCGTAAGATGGCACCCGTGATCCGCCGCATCTACGATCAGATGCCTGAGCCGCGGTATGTGATCTCCATGGGCTCGTGCGCCACTTCCGGAAACCACTACAACAGTTATGCGGTCGTGCAGGGCGTGGATCAAATCGTTCCGGTCGACGTGTATGTGCCGGGCTGTCCGCCTCGGCCCGAGGCTCTCATGGACGGCCTCTTGAAGCTACAGGAAAAAATCCAGCGAGAAAAGGTCTTCGTCAGATAAGTCATGCAGCCCCTGATCGAAACGTTGATGACGAAATTTCCCCAGGCGGTGCTCTGCGTCGAGGCTGACACGGCGCGGTCGGAGGTGTCCGTTCAGGTAGCTGCCGATCGGATTCTCGATGTGGCCCGCTTTCTTCACGATGCGCCGGAAGCTTCGTTCGACCATCTCACGGATATCTGCTCCGTGGACTATCCGGAGGATCAGCAGCGCTTCGAGGTCGTCTATCACCTGCATTCCCTCACGTACCACCGTCGCATACGCCTCAAGGCCCGCGTGTCCGAGGAGGATCCCACTATTGCTTCTGTGACCAGCATCTGGAAAGGCGCCGAGTTTCTCGAACGCGAAGTCTACGACATGATGGGCATCAGCTTTGCGGGCCATCCCGATTTGCGACGCATCCTCTTACCGGAAGATTATGCGGAAGGGTTTCCCCTGAGAAAAGATTTCCCTGCGGAAGGTCGGGGCTGGCGCAGCCAATTCGAATTCATTCCGCGATTGGACGAACCGCCGGTTGAACTGACCGAGGGAGAAGTTCCCGAATCTCAGAAGGAAGCGTTCAGGGTCGATTCACCGGCGGGCCCCCGCCGCCGAGAAGAACTGTTGCTCAATATGGGCCCTCAGCATCCCAGCACGCATGGAGTCCTGCGCGTCGTGCTCGAATTGGATGGAGAGCGAATCGTCAAAGCGACCCCGGACCTGGGCTACCTGCATCGCGGGGTCGAGAAGCTCTGCGAAGGACTCGCGTATATGCAGGTCATCCCCCACACAGACCGCCTCGACTATGTATGTGCCATGGCCAACAACTATGCCTATGTGCGCGCGGTGGAGAAACTGCTCGGCATTTCGATACCGGAACGGGCGGAATACATCCGGACGATTGTGGCGGAAATGCAGCGGATCGTGGGCCACCTCTTTTGGCTGGGAACCCAGGCGCTGGATATCGGCGCCATGACGGTTTTTTTCTGGACGTTTCGAGAACGCGAAGCGTTGTTGGACATGTTTGAAAAGCTCTGCGGCGCCCGGCTGACGTTGAACTACTACCGGATTGGCGGCGTCGACAGCGACTTCACTCCGGATCTCATCTTAAAGCTGAAGTCCTTCCTCGATGCGTTTCCGGAAAAAGTGAAGGAGTACGATTCCCTTATTGCCTCGAACCGGATCTGGCTCGGCCGTACGAAGCACGTGGCCGTGATCTCCGCGGAGGATGCCATCAATTTCGGTTGCAGCGGGCCGGTGTTGCGCGGATCCGGCGTGGGCTACGACATTCGAAAAGAAGAACCGTACGGCGTCTATGACAAGGTGGATTGGGAAGTTCCGATCGGCAAGAACGGAGATACCTACGACCGATATTGGGTTCGTATGGAGGAAATGCGACAGAGCGCGAGAATCATCAGACAATGTCTTGATCAGCTGCCGCAGGGGCCGATTGTCGCCGATGCGCCGCAGTTTATTCCGCCTCCCAAGCAGCGCGTAATGCGGGACATGGAAAGCCTGATTCACCACTTCATCATCTTTACTCAAGGCTTCAAACCACCGAAAGCGGAGACGTACTGTGCGTCGGAGTCTCCAAAGGGCGAGCCGGGTTTCTTCATCGTGAGCGACGGCAGTGCCCGGCCCTATCGTTTGAAGATTCGTGCCCCGTCCTTCGTCCACATGGGTGCCTTTGACCATATGGCCCGAGGCTATCTCATCTCCGACATCATTACGATTTTCGGTACGTACGACATCGTGATGGGAGAATGTGATCGATGATGTCTAGAGCCAGTGTGCTGGCAGTGCTCCTTGGGTGAAGAGCGCGTCTCGGCGCGCTCAGGGTGGGCTGGTGAAATTGAAAAAGAGCGCGTCCCGGCGCGCCCAGGGATGGGCGGGTGAAACATCCGCAATAGGAGATCAATCAGCCCTCCTACCTTTGGGAACGAGCGAGCTCAAAGAGCACTCTTAGGGACATACTGACTCCAGCCTTCACCGAAGTTGGAAGAAGATGTTACGAGACAAATACGAAAGAGAAATCGACGACATTTTGAGCCGCTATCCGGTCAAGCGGTCCGCCTTAATCCCCTTGCTCTACCTGGCGCAACGCGAGAACGGTTACATCACGGAAGCATCGATGACGGAAATCGCCTCCCTGCTGAAGTTGACGCCCCCCCAAGTCTATGAGACGGCCACGTTCTACACCATGCTCAATCTGAAACAGGTGGGCAAGTTTCATATCCAGGTCTGTAAATCACTCATGTGTGCGCTCGTCGGCTCTGATACCGTTGTGGCCTGGATCAAGAGTAAGCTTGGAATCGGTCCAGGCGAAACCACGCCCGACGGCGCCTTCACATTGACCGTCGTCGAATGCCTGGCCGCCTGCGGAACCGGACCGATGATGCAGATCAACGACGACTATTATGAACGCCTGACCGAAGACAGGCTCGACCGGATCCTGGCGGACGTCAAGGCCACTGGCTCGTCCGCTCTCAAGAGCGGCCCCTTTATGTGGCCGGAACCTCTTGCGGGGAAGAGCGAAAGGCCGATACGCTGACGGTTATGGCTCAGTACGAACCTATCCTCCTCAAAAACATGAGTCAGCCCGGTTACGCCGGCTCGTTGGCCGACTATGAACAGACGGGGGGCTACCAGGCGGTCAAAAAGGTGATAGGGAAGGTGTCTCCCGCGGAGGTGACGCAGTCAGTCATTAAGTCCGGATTACGCGGCCGCGGAGGAGCCGGCTTTCCGACCGGAGTAAAATGGGGCTTTCTGCCTAAAGATTACCAAGGGGTGCGGTATCTCTGCTGCAATGCTGACGAAAGTGAACCTGGAACATTTAAAGACCGGCAGTTGATCGAACGAGATCCACATCAAATTCTTGAAGGAATCGTGCTGGCCTGTTACGCCATCGCAGCGGAAACGGCCTACATCTACATACGAGGCGAGTTCGTGCTCGGTGCGCGTATCCTGGAGGAGGCGATTGGCGAAGGCCGCCGGGCCGGCTACATCGGCAAGAATATCCTGGGCACCGGCGTGACGGTCGATATCTGGGTGCACCGGGGTGCAGGCGCGTACATTTGCGGCGAAGAGACGGCGCTGCTTGAATCGCTGGAGGGAAAACGAGGTCTGCCCCGCGTCAAGCCGCCGTTTCCGGCCACGCACGGGCTGTACAACAAACCGACCGTAGTGAACAACGTCGAAACGCTCGCGAACCTGCCTCATATCATCACCCGTGGTCCTGAATGGTTTGGAGCAATCGGGTCACCGCCCAAGAGCACGGGGACGCGCATCTTCTGTGTCAGTGGACACGTGAAGCGACCGGGCAATTACGAAGTGCCAATGGGCATTCCGTTCCGGGAATTAATTTATGAACATGCGGGTGGAATGCGGTCCGAGAAACCGTTGAAAGCGTTCATTCCCGGTGGGGCGTCTGCGCCCTTTCTGACACCCGATCACCTTGACGTAAAGATGGATTTCGAATCGGTCGCAGCAGCTGGTTCGATGTTGGGGTCCGGGGGGGTCACCGTCATGGAGGAAGGCACCAGCATGGTGTGGGCCGCGCTGCGCCTCATGGAATTTTTCTATCACGAGTCG
>DASTJX010000082.1:0-19581 GCA_035716265.1 Nitrospira sp. | reverse complement strand
ACCTCGTTCATAAATGGTCGATTCGTGGCGACTGGGTATGGCGGGGACGTTATTCGGCACAACGGACGATGCCAGCACGGTAAGGCCTGCCGGCGTCAGCCCGTTGTTCACAACTGCGTCCCACTCGGTAAAGACGAGATTCGGAATCCGGCTCCCATTGCTGAGCCCGGTCCCGGCATACACCCAATGGTTAGCATTGGTCACGACCCAATCCGATGGCTGAGTGATAAAGCTTCCGTCTGACATGACCCCGACCAACTGATTTTCAGGGCGATTCACCGGGGGGTTGCGAAAGGTGGACGTTACCAGGCTGGGATTGGTCAATCGCATGGGATCTTCGGCCGCGTGATCTTTGTAGCCGACGATGATGCGATCGTTATTTTCATAACGGATCTGCCAATACAGTGTGTTTCCCGTAAGAAAGGCCAAACTCGTGCCGTTTGCAACCGCGTTTTGTAGCCGATCGAACTCGGCCATCGTCGCGTATTCTTCATGTCCGATGATGGTGAACAGCCGGTGCGCTCCGATTCGACCGTTGGCGCCTCCCGTATCGCTGCTGGCTTGATATTCGACGTCGTAGCCGTGATCCTCGAGCCACATCACCGCTTCGTGTTCTTGATAGAGAAAGGTGCCGGTGCCATTCCCATATTGCCTCGCAATGGGCCTGTCCAGTGAAACTTTACGCGCCTTTCCTCCTGGAAGACCGTGAGAGGACTCGTAGAGGCTTTCGCCACCGTAATTGTTATAGGCCTGGTACGTAGCCGTGGGTAGTTGCACGCCGACCTCGGCATCACGAGTGTCATCGCGGACGATGAAGAGCACGGCGGTTTGCCGGCCATCCTCTTTGGTTAACATGACGAGATAGACACCAGTGAGCCACGGCGTCCCGTCGCTGCGCCTTGTTGGAAACGAGAATGTCGCGGGCCATCCAGCCACCATGAGACCTGTCACGGGGTCAAACGTGAGATCTGCCTGGCGCGGGGCAGCATGGGGTCCACCTTCCGCGTAGAGGCGACCCCCCATCCTTCCGTAGCTCCCCATCCTGAAGACTTGCCACCTAAAATTTCCGGGCGGATTGGCAGAGACTGAAATGCGTACCTCAGCGCCACCTGGATAGCTTTCACGGTCCGGATAGGCGGCAATTTCACCGCCGGTCTCTGGGTTTTGAATACGCCAAGCCGACGTTCCCGGCAGGGTGTTTTCCCGTGCGATGGCTTTGACGTCACCGGTCACGCCGGGAGGATTTGTTCCTCCTCCGTCACCTCCGTCGCTGCCTCCGCCGCATTGAAGCTGCGTGATCAAACAGATGCCCGCTAACGCAGATAGGCTGAGACGGATCCAAAAATCAGCAGCGGGCGGTGCAGGGGATGTCGTCATGACGAAAGCCCTCCTCAATATCTAAACAAACTGATGGCCTGCGAAGAGCTGATCGCCCGACCATTTATCAGTCAGTGATGTCTGCACAGTGATGTCTACACTCGTTGCAGGCAGCCGTCAGCAAGAAGCGCACCACCCCTGGGGGAAGCCATGGCCTTCCCTAGGGCCTCTATAAATCAGTACCCGTGAGCATGTCAGGACAAGGTGTCCGGACTAGTAAACTTTCGGGACAAGTTGTCAGCGTGTGGAAGGTGTCGGTTGGTCGGCTGAATGGCTAAGCCGCTGACGGGCGCGCGTGTTGACCATCCCGGCCTGAGGAGAGCCCGCAAATACTCCATACAGTGTGGGGAGCACGATGAGCGTCAACAACGTCGAGCTGACGAGCCCGCCGATGACGACGACGGCCAGCGGGCGCTGCACTTCCGAGCCGATGCCGTGTGAAAAGGCGAGCGGGATCAGCCCCAACATTGCCACAAGCGCGGTCATCAGCACAGGCCGGAGTCGAAGCAGGCATCCGCGCACGATCGCGTCGTAGTCCGACAATCCTTCGGCTCGCAGCTGGTTGATGTAGGACACGAGTACGATGCCATTGAGCACAGCGACTCCGAAGAGATTGATGAATCCGACAGACGCCGGCACGCTGAGGTATTCCCCCGTGACCCACAGCGCCACGATTCCACCGATCAAAGCGAACGGGAGATTCATGATAATCAGAGCTGCATGACGAGAGGAATTAAACGACGCGAACAGCAGCAAAAAGATGAGGCCGATCGTAATCGGGACGATGATCTTCAGACGGGCCATGGCTCTCTGCATATTTTCGAACGATCCGCCCCAGATCAAACGATAGCCTGTCGGCAGTTGCACATGCTTGGCAATTTTGGACTGGGCTTCTTCGACGATGCTTTCGATATCGCGTCCCAAGGTATTGAAGCCGACATAGATTCTGCGCTGAAGCCCTTCCCTGCTGATCAACGCAGGGCCTTCGCGCAGTTCGATCTTGGCCAGCTCGCCCAGGGGAATCAGGGCGCCCGTGGACCCTCGCAGCAGGATGTTGCTAATCGTCTCCACGCTGTCCCGATACTTCTTGGGATAGCGGAGAATGAGGTCGAACCGTTTCTGCCCTTCATAGACACGTGTCGCGGCTTCTGCGCCGATGGCCGTAGAAATGATTTCCCTGATGTGCGCGACGTTGATCCCGTACCGGGCGATCTTCCCCCGGTCGATGTCGATTGTGAGGTAGGCCTGTCCGAACAATTGCTCGACGCGTACGTCCTTGACGCCGCTGATTCCCGCCATGATGGCCTGAACCTGTTCGGCCATCTTCCGAAGTTGTTCGAGGTCTTCTCCGATGATCTTGACCGTGGCTTCCGAGCGCACACCCGAGAGCAGTTCATCCACGCGTTGCTGGATCGGCTGACTGAGCAGAAAATTCGCCCCCGGTACCCGTTCAATGCGCCGGCGAACCGCATCGTCCAATTCCGGCTTGGTCTTGGCCGTCGTCCATTCGTCCATCGGCTTGAGCGAAACGACCGGATCGCTGGCATTGGGCTCCTGCGGATCGTTGCCCAGTTCCGAGCGACCGATCTTGGAGACCACCATCCGGACTTCAGGGAATTCCATCACGGCGCGCTGCATCTCCATCTCGATTTCAATGGATTTTTCGAGCGAGATGCTCGGAAGCCGGATCGTCTGTGGCGTGATGGCAGCCTCGTTGAGAATGGGAATGAACTCGCCTCCGAGAAAAGGAAACAGCGCGAGGCTGAGGCCCAACAGCGTCACCGCCGAAATGATGACCAATCGGCGATGTGCCAGTGCCCACGTCAGTGCAGGCGAGTACCAACGCTTGGCGTGCCTGAGCAACCAGGTGTCCTCCTCCGTAGCCGTCGTGAGCGCCAACGAGCACAGAGCCGGCGACAGCGTCAGCGACAGCAGGAGCGACACCAACAGCGCGATCATAATCGTGTAGGCGAGCGGCTTGAACATCTTCCCTTCCATGCCCTGGAGCGACAGGATGGGTAAGAATACGAGAATAATAATCAGAATGCCGAAGACGACGGGTTGCGCGACTTCCTTCGTCGCCTTCAGGACGATGGCACTGCGGCTGGTGGACGAAACAGGCGGATGTTCGCTCAAATGGCGATAGACGTTTTCCACCACGACGACAGACCCGTCCACCATCATGCCGATGGCAATCACAAGCCCTCCCAGCGACATGAGATTGGCGGTCAGGCCCACCTGATCCATGACGATGAACGTGGCTAGGGGCGCCACTACCAGCGTCGCCGTCACGATTAGTGCGCTTCTGACGTTGCCGAGGAAGAGAAACAGGACGAGAATGACGAGCACGATGCCTTCGAGGAGGGCCTTGTACACCGTGTGAAGCGCAGCGACGATCAATTCAAGGCGGTCATAGAATGGCACGATCCGAAGGCCGGCAGGGAGAAGTTTCTGCTCGTGGATCTCTTCGATCTTCTCCTTGACGGCTTCCACGACTTCCCGGGCATTGCCTCCGCGCAACAGCAGGACGATGCCGGCGACCACTTCTCGCTTTCCGTTCACGACGGCTGCCCCGTGCCGTACCGCATGGCCGATCTGGACTTCGGCCACGTCTCGGACATACACAGGCGTGCCGTGCGCCTCCTTCACCACGATATTCTCGATGTCATGCAGTGTCTTGATCAGGCCGATGCCCCTGACAATGTATTTCTCTGAGCCTTTTTCCAGGATGTTGCCGCCGGCGTTGGCATTGTTGTTGGCTACGGCCATAAAGACGTCGTGAAGCGCGAGGTCGTACTTGCGCAGCAGACCGGGTTCCACCATAACCTGAAATTGTTTGACGAACCCGCCGATCGAGTTGACGTCGACCACATCCGGCGTGCCCTTGAGCAGCGGACGGATCACCCAGTCTTCAAGCGTCCGCCGTTCCATCAGCTCGGTCTCGGTGATCTTGTAGTCCGCATCATTGTCGTGTGGACCTTCCAGATAGAACTGATACACCTCGCCGAGACCCGGAGAATTGGGCACCAGTTCCGATCTGGCGCCGGGGGGCAAACTATCCTGAACCTCCAACACACGCTCCAATACGACCTGGCGCGCCAGATAAATGTCCACATCGTCCCGAAAGACGACGGTGATCATGGAGAGGCCGACCTTGGACAGCGACCGGATATCGGTCAGCCCGGGGGCCCCCATCAACTGGAGCTCCAGTGGAAATGTGACGAAGCGCTCGATTTCGGCGGGCGACAAGCCTTGTGCCTCCGTCACGACCTGGACGAGGACGGTCGTCACGTCGGGAAATGCGTCGATCGCGATCGTGCGGAACGAATAGATGCCACCGGCGGCCAAGATGCAGGCCAGAGCAAGGACCAACACCCGCTGGCGAAGGGCTAGTTCAAGAAAAGCCGACATGGGTGACTACGAAGGTGGAAAACATACAAGGAGCGTGAGAGTGGAGTGTGGTGTCTCGCATGAAGCGGTTCGGACTCGCTAGATTTGATCGGAAAGCAGTTCGGATTTCAGCACATAGGCCCCTTTGACGACAACCGGTTCGCCCTCTTGGAGCCCGTCGAGCACCTTGACGACTTCGCCGTTGCCGTCGCCCAGCTTGACGTCGCGTGCTTCGAAGGTATGGGCGTCGCGTTGGACGAATACGAACCGCCGGTCCCGTTCGCGTTGCACCGCTGCCTCGGGCACCATCAGCACGTTTGGCTCTGGTAACGAATAGACGCGGATCGTCGCATACATTTCCGGCTTCAACTTACGGTGTGGGTTGGGCAATTCCAGGCGCAGGTTCATCGTGCGCGTGGCCACGTCCAGGACGTCGCCGACGTAGGTCACTTTTCCGTGGAAGACTTCTCCCGGATATGCGGTCACCAGTACTTCGACGCGCTGCTCCACTCCTGACTTCTCGCTTTCGGCGTCGGCGCGGATGAAGGTGATGTCCTTTTCCGGGATATTTGCGAGCACCCAGACTTCCGAGAGATCGGCGACCGTAAACAGCTTCTCCGTGACTTCGACGACTTCTCCCTTAGTCAGATTGCGGCTGATCACTCTGCCATCGAACGGTGCGGTGATCGGCACGTAGGAGAGGATTTTCTGCTCCTTGTTCAGCTTGGCGATCTGATCTTCACTCATGCCCAAGAGGCGCAACCGATCTTCGCTTTCCCGTTTTTCTGCGCGTAAGCTGAGCATTTCTCCGTGACGGCGCTGAGATTCTGCCAGGCCGATCACCTTTTCCCGTAAGAGCATGGTCGCGCGCTCGGATGCGCGTTCGGCGACGTAGAGTTTGGCGACCGCCTTAAGATAGACCGACTGCGCCATTCCCAAATCGCTGCTGTACATCATGGCGAGGAGGTCGCCGCCCTTGACCTGTTGTCCCAAATCGGCGTAGACGTCCACGACGCGGCCCCGGACGAGCGCAGTGATGTCCGCGGTGGCATGATGGTCCGGTACGACTGTCGCCGGGAAATCGCGGTGCAGCTTAAACTCGCCACGGGCAGCCGGCTCCACGACGACAGATCCGCTCCGTATTTCCTCGGCCGTGAGCGTGACAATTCCCGTTTCATGAGGTTTGCGGGTAGAGTGGCCGGGCGATTCCTCTGCCGCGCTGTTGCAGCCCGCGATCAGTAACACCGTAAGCAGGCAGCCGTTGGGTGTGAAGAGTGAGATCGACTTGAACATATGATTCCTAAGCGACGCTCTGAGTACCGGCCGCGGAGTGGATGACTCGGCGGCGCATACTCAATCGAGTTAGAGAAGGCCTCCTACTGCGCGTTCCAATCTCGCCAGTGCGACAGACAGCTCGAACCGCGCCTGCGCATAGTCGAAGAGGGTTTGTCGCTGCACCCGCTGGGCGTCCAAGACCTCCAGCAGACTTGCGGCGCCCTGCTGAAAACTGAATTTGGCAATGCGCAGGGCTTCCTCCGCCTGCCGTAACAACCCCTTCTCCAAGACCTCGATCAACTTTGCAGTTGTCTGTGCATCCTGAAAGTATTGGTTCACCTGTCTGAGCAGTTCATTCCGCGTCCGAAGAAGTTCGGCCTCTTCCCTTCGTTTTGCCCCAAGTGAACCGGCAATTTCTCCCTGCCGCTGATACCAGAGAGGAGCCGGAACGCTGAGTCCTACATCAAAGCCTTCACGCCCGTATTCTCGGGTATAGCTGGTGTTCAAGTTCACGTTTGGTACCCGTGACTGACGCTCGAATTCCACCGTCCGATCTGCCTGGTCGATGGACCGGGCGAGACGCTGGATGGATGGGTGTTCGTGCATCGACCGAGAAGCGAGCTGCCCGAGATCGAGGCCGGCCGGGAACACTAAAAAATCTCCGGAAACGGCATAGGCAGGACCGAGCGCGCCCGCCGTGAAGGTGTCTAAGATCACGCGGTTCACACGGACAGTATTTTCTGCCCGCGTTACGGCCTGATTGGCCTTGAGGACTTCCACTTCCGCCTTGATCAACTCGAATTGCGGTGCTTCACCTAGCCTCACCCGCACGCCCACGATTCGGCGCACGTCCTCAACGATGGTAAGGTTGTTTTTTGCGAGATCCAAATCGCGTTGCGCCAAAAGAAGGTCGTAGAAGGCCACCTTCACGTCGGCGGTCAAATTCAAGCGGGTCTCGACGAGACCGACCGATGCGCCGGCCAATCCCGCCTCTGCCGCCCGCTGCCGGGCAGCCCGTTTGGCCGGCCATTCAATCGGCTGACTGAATCCGGCCATGTATTCGTTCGCTGATGTCGGTATATCGTCCCTCAAGGCGCCGGCGTCACGCAAGTAACCCTTTCCGCCATCGCCGTGGAGTGTCGGATTGGGATAGGCGCCTGCTGCTGTCCGCTGGCCGGTGCTTTGGTCGATTGCTGCGAGCGCGCCGGCAACGAGCGGATTGCGCTCGACCGCAATACCGATGATGTCGCCCAGGGCGAACGTGGGAAGCGATGCATCGGCCCCTGCGCGTTGACTGAACACACAGACGACCAGATGACATAACAGGACAACAAACCAAAGTCTCATAGCAAGCCTCCCTCGGTTCCAGAGAGGAGCAGCGGCGCCTCGATATTGAAATGGAAGCGGAGCGTGCGGTTAGATGCGAGTCGGAGGCCGAAACCAGTCCGACAGAAACGCGTGTTGCGGACACAAAGACGTATCCATGTCACAAGAGCTGGTGAGGTGAATAACGGGCAAGCCGTCTCCCTGGGCCAGGGCCAACTCCAAGGCACTTTCTCCTTCGCTGTTATCCGGTTCTGTCTGGCTGTCCTGTGTGCCAGGGAACAGATCATGCGCCTGGAGGGGCGCGGAGGACCATTCGCGAAGGCAATCATCGGAGCAGGCCGCTCCCATGATCTGAACCGCGCAAACCGCCAGAAAGAGGAGGAAACAAATAACGTTAGAGGAACGCACCATGGACATCCTGCCCCACGGAAATCGGTCTCACCGTACCATGATGGATGCCACATCCGCAATTGCCTCAGTTCAGACGGAAAGACGCGCAGAGTACCTAAAAGATCCCATGACGTCCAGGCTTTCTATACTAGGGGTATCCCGAGTCGTTGGATCCTGGCGCTGCATCTTACCAACGGTATTCGCTGCCGGGACGCGTTGTCGCACGCAAGACAATCTGACCGCGTGCAGGGACTGAACGGCATGTATACTCCCAACTAATCCACGCTTCTCATGCTTCTTCGTAAGGCCCGTCTTTTGCGAGCCCTGCCTTAAGGGCGCTTGGTCTGACGAGCGACCCCGTGACGAAACCACATAACGACACCATTATGGTGATTATTGAAAGGAGGGAGGAGATGAACTGGATACAAGGGACAGGTCGGGGGGTGTTGAGTATGCTGTTGGTGGGAGCTTGTGCGGGTTATACATTCGCCGACGAACACTCAACCGGCAAAGGAGTGGGAACCGGGGAAACATCTCAACACAAGAGCCAGCAGGGGATTGGAGTCGAAGGAGCAGGGTCGTCAAATGTGCTGTTGGGTGGCCCTGAGATCATTATTGGTAAGATCGAACAGGTGCAAGGCGAGGAGTATTCTATTCAAGGCGATCATGGACAATCAGTGAAACTTCGCCTAACGAAAGACACCAACATGGTGTGTGCCGGCGGAGAGGGTGCCAAGATGTCTACCGGCAAGCAGGATCTGAAGGAACGCAAGGAAATTCCGATTTCTCCTGCGACCGAAGGACAAATGCAAAGCCATGACGCCGACAAGGCTCAGCAGCAGATGCAGGCGTTGAACGATCCCAACCAGCAGCAGGCGGAGCATCAAATGCCCGCGCCGTCCAAGGATCCATCACAGTTGAAGGACGTAGTCGGCTCGACCGATGAGGCGGCCAACAAGGACATCGCTCGTGGTTCCGGCTTTTCGGTAGGGGGCTCAAGCGGATGTCAATTTAAGCAAGGAGACATGGTAAGAGTGGAAGCGTCGGACATGGGAACGATTACCACCATCAAGGCCTTGACTGATCAGCCAGGGTCGACCATTGCAGGAAAGGGCCAAGAACAATAACCTCAAGCGCGGATCCCAAAGGTGAGATCTCGAGTGCAGGTCTCACCTTAGGGACGAGTGAAGGGAGACGAGGGGGCAAGGATGACTGAACCAGAGAGCACGACGAAGACCAGGGGCAAGGGCGGGAAGGGAAAAGCCGTCTTCAAGCGCGGCAAGTCGGAATCGCCGTCCGAAACGGCGTCTCAAGGGCGGCAGGAACCTGGCACGAGTCCGTCAACCGATCCGGGTCATGACGAGATGTCGAGAGATGAAAATCCACAAATCATCGCACGAATCCAGCAGCAGGCCTACTGGTTGTATGAAGCCGGCGGATTCAAGGACGGGCACGCTCTGGAGCACTGGTTGGAAGCGGAGCGGCAGGTGACTGGCGCATCCAGAAGACCGACAGGTAAGCCCTCGACAGAGCGGCCCTAGACCGGCACCAAGTCGCCGGAGGGTTGCTGGAGTGCCCGATCAGGCGCCTGGACGATGACTTGTCCATGCCGCAAGAGTAGCTGAAAGTCGCAGTGACGCAGCGTGTTCAGCCGATGAGCGATCATTATCGTTGTGCGCCCGGTTGTCAGTCGTTCCATCACTTCGATCAAATCTGTCTCAGTCCCCGCATCCAGCGCGCTCGTCGGCTCGTCAAGAATGACGATGGGCGCATCGCGCAAGAATGCCCTCGCGAGAGCGATGCGCTGGCGTTCGCCTCCGGATAGCCGAGAGCCGCGCTCGCCTACCGGCGTCTCATAGCCTTGGGGCAATGATTGAATAAATCCTGCGGCATGGGCGGCCTCCGCCGCGGCCTCGACCTGTGCATCCGTCGCAAGTAGGTTGCCGTAACGAATGTTCTCCGCGATCGTCGTGGAGAATAATTGCGGGTCCTGAGGGACGATCGCAAATTGTCTGCGCAGGTCGGTCAGCCGGTACTCTCGAAGGTCGTTGCCATCGAGGAGGACGGCGCCGGAGGTCGGATCATGGAATCGAGTGAGGAGGTTAACGATCGTAGATTTGCCGGCGCCACTCGGCCCAACCACCCCCACTCTCGTACCGGGGGGAAGATGAAAGGACACGTCCCGGAGCACGGGGGCTGAAGAGGGGTAGGCAAAAGACACGCCGCGGAACCTCACATGCCCTTTAGCCTTGTTCAACGGTCTGGAGGCCGGCCGGTCTGTCACCAAGGGCGGCGTGTCGAGAATGGCGAGCGCCCGCCGAAATCCCACCAAGTGGGACTGCAATTCAGTCAATTTCTTGGCAGCGGTGTCCAACGGGCCGGCGAGTTGCGCCATATAGGCCATCAGCAGCAAGAGATCGCCTAAGCTCAAACGCCCTGCCTTCACGTGGCTGATGCCGATGAACAGCGCGATGGCCGTTCCGATTGTAATCGTCATACCGAACAAGAAATCAAATCCGCTGCAGATCGACGCCAGTGCATTGTGCTGCCGTACCCAGTTCATTGCGTGACCGAGAAAACGCCGCTGTTCATGTTCTTCTCGTCCGAAGGCTTTGACCAGACGCGAGGCGCTCAAGATCTCCTGGGCACATGCTACTGTGGCAGTTTCCGTCGACTTGACGTCCGTCCATTGCCGCCGCAAACGGCGGCCGCAACGGTGGGTGAGCCAGAACAACAGCGGCAGCATCGCCAAACCGACCGTCGCGAATTCCACATCGATGAGCAACATCAACGCTGCCAGTCCGCTCAAGAGGCAGCAGGCTTTGACGAACGGCAAAAACGCATCAATCGGAATCTGTTTCACTGAGGCAGCGTCGTGCTGAATGCGATACACCGAGTCGGTCGGTCCATGCGCCTCATGGTAAGAGGCGCAGATGCGTTGAAGATGTTCGAACAACCGCTGGCGAAAGGCATAGATGAGGCGTTCGCCGGTGTAGGATGACAGCAGCCACAGCACCATGCTCTGCAGGTGGATCAGCAGGGCGATACCGACGTAGGACGCGCAAACGAAAAACAGCAGGCTGCCCGGCGACGAAAAGACGTCGGTGGGGAGCCAGGCTTGCAGCAAGGCCGGAAGAGGCTTGGTTCCGAGAATGCTATCAACCGCCAGGGTCAGCGGCAAGGGTGTGAGTAAGCTTAAGGGAATGGACAGGAGAACGACCACGGAAAGGCAAGTCAGTTGTCCTCGAAATGGCGAGATGAACGGCCATGCCCGGCGTAGAAGATAAGCGGAAGAGCGGCGGCCCTCTGTTGGATGCATGTGTTTCGATGACATCGAGATGTGCGTTCAATCAATAGTCGGTGCATAGTAGTCGGCGGTCCTCGGACGTGCAATCGTTGAAAGAAAATGCATCGTAAAAATGATGTAAATGTTTGGAAACGGTTCTCACTCCGTACTTATGCGAACCAAAAATATCTCGGACATTCTGTCCGGGCTGGAGGACATGCTGTCGCAAAGGCGCCCTTGGCCAGACCTGCTGGATGGGAAAGGTCACCGGAAACTTCTTGAAATCAGGCCCAATGTCCGCGCGCCGAGGCGGTCCGCGGATTGCACTTCACTCCGACGGGAGAGGAATGCGTAGAGCAGACCGAATGACCCCACATATTAAGGACCGACATAACCAAGGAGGTAACGATGAGGAATGGGGATTATGAATATTATGAAGATGACGCGATGGGTTGGTCCGCTTTCGTGGCGGGCGCCTTCATCGGGGCTGGACTGGCGTTGCTCTTCGCACCCCAGACCGGAACTGAACTGAGAGGCATGTTGCGGAATTATGCCGCCCGCGCCAAGGATGAAGCGTGGGAGCGGGGACGAACTGCCTGGGATAGCGCGGTTGAGCGGGGTAAGGAATACTACGAGAAGGGCCAGGAAACGGTCCAAGACGCCGGCCGCTCGGCGCGAGAATACGTCCAAAGTGGCAAAGAAGCGATACGCGAGGGCCGGGAGAGTTCCCATCGCGGGTGAAGACGCCCAACGCGCCGTCCCAACGTTTGACGCGCAGTTAGCGACGCGCTCACCAGCCCCATCTGCCGGTGAGGAACTCTGGGATGCGGCGATCGTTGGTGGCGGTCTCGCTGGACTCTCGGCCGCAGTGTATCTTGGCCGGAGCCAGCGGCGAGCCCTGCTGTTCGACACCGGTGAGAGCATGGCGAGATGGGAACCCGAGGTCGAGAATTACTTGGGGTTCCCCGAGGCCATCAGCGGGCAGTCTTTACTGGAAAGGGGTCGGGCTCAGGCGCGGCGCTTTGGAGTCCAGGTATTGGAGGCTCGGATCGACCGGATCCTCCGGGAAGAGGACAGTTTTGTGCTCGTCTCTGGTGTTGCTTACCACCGGAGTAGGCGAGTGTTGTTGGCGACCGGCCTGACTCACCTCTTGCCCGAGATCCCGGGAGCGCACGCCTGTCTGGGGCGGACGGTGTTGTTTTGTAAAGACTGCGACGCCTACCGCGTGCAGGGCAAGCGCATCGCCATTTACGGGCGCCGCAATGAGGCTGCACGATATGCGCTTGCTATGTTGGCCTTTTCGCCGTCCGTTACCATCCTGACGGATGGAAGGGGCCCGGCGTGGGACGCACCCTGGCAGGCCTCATTAGGCCACTATGATATCTCGGTACGAACGGAGCGCATCAAAGAACTGGCTCACCGCGACGGACAGCTCACCGGGCTGATTTTCCAAGAGGGACCCTCCTGCGACGTTGAGGCGATGTTCACGACCCGGGGCGATGTGTTTCATACAGCCTTGGCCGAAGGGCTCGGTGCGGAGGAAGACGAGGAAGGGCAATTGAGGGTGGATGAAGATATGCGGACCACCGTCTCCGGTCTATACGCGGCCGGGTGCCTGACGCCGGCCAACTGTCAGATGGTCATTGCGGCTGGACAGGGAGCGACGGCCGCTCAAGCCATCGATCGTGATCTTTTCTCTGAAAGCTTACGCCGCCATGCTCTTCCACGTTTTGACCGAGCTCTCGTGTCCAAGGGAATCGTGAAGTGATGGATAACAGGATGGACGTCAAGGAAACGGGATTCATACGGGTGGCTGCCGTCGGGGACCTCCATTGTCCTCGCACGTCCCCCCACGAGTTGCGCGAACTGTTCGAGAATCTGGCGAACGAAGCGGATGTGCTGCTCCTCTGCGGAGACCTCACGGATTATGGGAAACCGGACGAGGCCCGACTGTTGGCCGACTACCTTGGGCACATCAAACCGCTGCCCGTCGTCGGCGTCTTGGGAAACCATGAGTACGAATGCGGCAAGCAAGCTGAGATTACCGGTATTCTTTCTGAAGCCGGAGCAACAGTCCTCGACGGCACTGCGACGGAAATTCTGGGTGTCGGATTCGCCGGCATTAAAGGGTTTTGCGGGGGGTTCGGTCCGCGTGCATTGCAACCGTGGGGTGAATCGATTCTCAAGCAGTTCGCGCGGGAATCCGTGGAGGAAACGGTGAAGCTGGAATCTGCGCTGGCTAAGCTGCGGACACCGTCCAAGGTCGTGCTCATGCACTATGCGCCGGTCGTCGATACCGTCCGGGGCGAGCCTCAGGAGATCTTTGCCTTTCTGGGCTCCAGCCGGCTGGAGGAACCATTGAACCGCTATGAGGTCACGGCGGTGTTTCACGGACATGCTCACAACGGGACCGCCGAAGGAAGAACTCTCACAGGCATTCCCGTATACAACGTCGCCTTACCGCTTTTGCACAAGCAGTTCCCCGGTCGCCGGGCATTCCGGGTGATCGAAGTGCCTTCTGCGGCTGCATCCGTTGCATCCTGAGAACAGGGAGGGAAACACGCGCTATGCACCAGAATGCTCAAGAGCTCCCCCGACACAACGGCTCGCTCCAGTCTGTGGGCCTTCCTGCCGACCCGGCCCATGAGGTGTATCGCGAAGCTCTCCTGGCGCTGTCAAAAGCGCAGGTCCCTTTCCTCGTCGGAGGGGCGTTCGGACTGGAAAGTTATACAGGGCTGGTTCGACGCACGAAGGATCTTGATCTATTCGTGCGTCCAGCCGACCGAATGCAGCTCATGCAGCGGCTCTCGGAGGCGGGATTTCAGACGGAGTGGCGGTTCAGTCACTGGCTTGGCAAGGCCCGCAAGGACAATTGCAGTATCGATGTCATCTTCAGCTCCGGCAATGGCGTGTGCACGGTAGACGACGCATGGTTCCGGCATGCGATGCCCGCCGAAATTCTCGGTATACAGGTCGAAGTCGTGCCCGCGGAGGAAATGCTGTGGTCAAAGGCGTTCGTGATGGAACGCAACCGATACGACGGCGGCGATATTGCACATTTGTTGCGCGCCCGTGCGCCGATGTTGGATTGGGCTCGGCTGCTGTTCCGTTTCGGTGTCTACTGGAGGGTACTGTTCAGCCATGTGGTGCTCTTCGGCTTCGTGTATCCCGAGCAACGGTTGCGCATACCCGACTGGTTCATGCATGAGATGATCCGCCGGCTGAAATTGGATATGCAGTGCCTGCCTTCGGACCGCCGGGTCTGTCAGGGCACACTGCTGTCGTGGTCGCAGTATCTGGTTGATATGGATCGCGGAGACTATGAAGACGCCAGGCAGATGCCGAGAGGACGTCTGTCATCGGAGGAGACACAATATATGACCGACGTGCTGCAGCGCGAAGAAGAAAAAGACGCACACGAACATTAGGTGGGCCGATCCCACTGCCGTGCTGGAGGGCTGCCACCATGCTCGATTCCGCTTATCTCAATGTGCTCGGCCGAGTGCTTCTTGGCCTCATCTTTCTGATTTCGGGCATCAACAAAATTGCCGATCCTCAAGGGACCCAACACTACATGGTTCTGATGGGGATGACGACGATGACCACCCTATTGTATATCGGGGCGGTTGCTATTGAGATCGCGGGGTCTCTCTCTCTCCTTCTGGGGTACCGTACGAGGCTCGGGGCATGGCTCCTGTTTGTCTTCATGATTCCTACCACGCTGGTCTTTCATACCGACTTCGCCGATCAGAACCAGATGATCCACTTCATGAAGAACCTCGCCATGATGGGCGGCCTGTTGTACGTCGCGCAGTACGGTGGAGGCCGCTTGAGTATGGATGCCGGACTGAAACCCCTGGAGCGAACAGAGGAGCCGCATCGACCATTGAGGAAAGTCGTGCATCAATAAGAAGGCAAGGTAATAAAAAAGGCACACGAGGACAGGAGCGTGCAACCGTCATTACGGCTCGGCCGCGTATCCGGCATAGAGATCGGCATCCACTATACGTGGCTGCTGATTGCGGTGCTGATCACGGGCTCGTTCATCGGGTACTTTTCCAGTACCCATGGGCACTGGCCTGCCCGAACAACCTGGTCGGCGGCCATCGTAATCAGCGTGCTTTTTTTCGCATCGATCGTCCTGCATGAGGTGGCTCACGCCCTCGTCGCGAAAGCCTATGGGATGCAGGTGCGCACCATCACCCTCTTTGCGTTGGGCGGGGTGGCGCACATTGAGAAGCGGGCCGCTACGGCTGCTGCCGAGTTTTGGATGGGATTGGCCGGCCCTGTAATGAGCGCGGCGGTCGGCCTGCTATGCGGTTGGCTGGGGTCCTGGTTGGGTGCACCCGCCAGGAGTATTGGATTTACACCCTTAGCGGCCGTGTTGCTCTCGTTGAGTTCATTGAACTTGATGTTAGCCATGTTCAATTTGATTCCCGGGTTCCCATTAGACGGCGGCAGAATATTACGAGCAACCATTTGGCGACTCACCGGAGACGAGAACCGCGCCACTCGCATCGCTTCGCGTGCTGGACAGGGAGTGGCGTTGGGTCTGGTTGGGCTCGGATTATGGGAATTCCTCGGAGCGGGAAGTCTGAGCGGTCTCTGGCTTGGGTTGCTGGGGTGGTTCTTGCTGGACGCGGCGACCGCCAGCTACGTACAGGCTGAGCTCCTGACCGGTTTCAGAGGGATGCGGGTCAGCGATCTCATGTCAAACGATTGTATGACGGTGCCCGGCGAGATGTCGCTGAAGCGGTTTGCCGATGAGTATGTGCTGAAGACGGGGCGGCGTTGTTATGCCGTAGAGGACCGAGGTAGGACTATCGGACTGATCACGTCTGCCGCTCTGGCAAAGATTGAAAAGTCCAGGTGGATCGATATTCCCGTGATGCACGTGGCGCATCCCCTCGGCGAAGTCCGCTCGGTCTCTCCCGATACTCCAGTCGCAGAAGCGTTACAGACCATGGGACAGGAGGACCTCAACCAGCTGGCAGTCGTAGAAGCCGGACGAATGGAAGGTATGTTGTCACGGGGTCATATCGTGCGGGCCCTGCAGACACGAAGTGAATTAAGTATGTAACGCAACCACAGGGAGGTCACTATGCATGGACGAACAGCTTTATTGACGGCCATTCTCCTGTTGGGCGGTTGCGCAGGCGGCGGGCAACAGGTCGGAGACGCCGGAACGGCATCTCCCCAGCAGGAGGCAGCGTCCCAGCGCGCTGAGTACCGAACGCAGGCAAACGCGTTGCGCGAAATGGCCGACCGGCGGCAGCTCGAGGCTGACCTCTTGGCACGGGAACTCGGTGCCAACGATCCAAGTGTCGACAAAAAGCGTCGGTTAGCGGAAGAGTTCCGAGCAGCTGCGGCGGATGCCGACAACAAGGCCCGCAGCCTCAGCCGCAATGTGCCTCATGGAATGGTCCAATAAACATTACGTCTGTGCCGGGTTCCAAATCTGCAAGTCATAAAAGCTGAAATGATGCTGATCAGCCATTTCATGGCTGAGTGAGAGGGAGGCGACATGCCGACGACAATGATACAGGATCCTGCAAGGGCCAAAGAGTTTTTTGAGGCCAAAATGGCCTTTACCACCGGTCCAGTGGAGTTGGAGCGGATGATGAAGGAAGGCACCGTCAACGTGGTCGATGTTCGCGCGGCCGAGGATTTTGCAAACGGACATATCCCCGGAGCTGTGAACCTGCCGAAAGAACGTTGGGCGAGCCTGCAAGGCTTGAGCAAGGATCGCACAAACGTTGTGTATTGTTATTCGATCGTCTGTCATCTCGCGGCTGCTGCCGCCGTTGAATTTGCTGCGAGGGGATTCTCTGTTATGGAGTTGGACGGCGGCTGGCGATGGTGGAAGGAAGACGGTTTCCGCGTCGAAGCATAACATTGCGCAGCTCAGCTCTTCGATCGCCCGATTTGACCGGGCGAAGAGATCAGGTCCACAGGTTTCGGCTTCGTCTCCAGGCAGCAAGCGTTCAAGAGCCGGTTGATTAGCCGGGTGGTTCCGGCCATCCGCTCGCGGAAACTACATTCCAGATATCCAGGGTCTACGTCATTACGCCACTGCCCGAAGGACCCGGTCGTTCCCGATATGTTTTCCTGCGCCGTCGGCCTGATCATTGGTCCGTGTGTGCAGGTGTACCATGCCACACGACGAACGGAGATTTTCGTGATCCCTGAGGACTCACCTTGACCGCCTATCCTCCTATCCACGACTACGCCCTGATTGGTGACTGCCGGACTAGTGCGCTCATATCCAGCAGCGGATCCATTGACTGGATGTGTCTTCCTCGCTTCGACAGTCCATCTTGCTTCAACCGTCTGCTGGATTGGGATCATGGCGGCTACTGCGCCATCCTTCCTACCGCGTTCTTTCGAACCCGACGGTTTTATGTTCCCAGTACGGCAATTCTTACCACGGAATTTGTCACATCCGATGGCCTGGCCCAGTTGACCGACCTGATGCCTGTGACTGCCGATGGAGAGCGCGCCTCAGTTCTGCGCCCGTTGCGCCAAGTTTTGCGTCGGGTTGAAGTGTTGGAAGGCACTGTCGAATTTTCACTGACGGTGAAACCGAGACCCAACGACGGGCGGACAATTCCTTGCTTCGAGGCTCGGGGAGGTGCGGGCTATTGTGCAGATTTCGGAGACTCAGTGCTGTTCGTAGCAGTGGACAGTCCGATGGACATTCGAAATGGAACCTTGACCGGCCGTGTCGTGATGGATCGAGGAGAAAGTCTCACTCTGTGGATGGCCTACGAAGAGGATGCACCAGCCGTGTATCCACAGCTATCCGATGCAAAGGCAGCCATCGCCGATACACAGGTCTATTGGACCGGCTGGGCAGAGAACTGTCAGTACGCCGGTCCTTTCAAGGATCAAGCGCTCAGAAGCGCTATCACCCTGAAGCTGTTGAGCTACGCGCCGTCTGGAGCCATCGTGGCCGCGCCCACCACATCGCTTCCCGAGCGAATTGGCGGTGAATTGAACTGGGACTATCGATACTGCTGGTTGCGGGATGCCTCATTCACCGCGCACGCGTTTTTTCGACTGGGGTTTCACGCCGAAGCATTGGCTTTCATGCAATGGATCACTCATGCGACCACGCTGACCTATCCCGGACTGCAGGTCATGTACACGCTCCATGGCGAAGCCTCGATTCCGGAACGCACCTGGCGGTTCTTTGAAGGCTATCGAGGATCACAGCCCGTCCGCTTTGGGAATGCCGCGTCACAGCAACATCAGCTCGATGTGTACGGTGAAGTGCTCGATGCCTTAGCCCTGTCTGTTGAAGCCGGCTATCCCGTTGATCGGGATACCCGACGCTGGATTGTCGAAGTCGGCAATCTCCTCTGTGCTTCATGGCCGTATCCCGATCATGGAATCTGGGAAGTACGAGGAGAGCCCCGGCATTATGTGCACTCGAAAGTCATGTGCTGGACTGCACTCGATCGTATCGAGCGTCTGACAAAGAAGCTCGGCCTGCGAGCCTCTACCGGCCCCTGGGAACAGGCACGTGACGCGCTAAGCCGCACGGTGCTCAAAACCGGCTACTCGAAAACCCGGCGGAGTTTTGTGCAGGTGTTGGGCGGGACGCGATTGGATGCCGCCGCTTTGACCTTCGGACTTGTCGGCTTTATCGATGGACGCGATCCGCTGATGACCTCGACAGTGCTAACGATTCAACGCTGGCTCACCCGCGGGCCTCTGGTCTATCGGTATGTGGCCGAGCAGGCGACCGGGCGCGAGGAGGGAGCGTTTCTGCCTTGCAGTTTCTGGTTGGTTGAGGCCCTTGCCCTTGCGGGACGCGCAGGTGAGGCCGAAGACCTCGCGTATCGGCTGAATGCCCACGGCAATGATCTGGGACTGTTTCCGGAAGAGATCCGTCATCAGGACGGTGCCTTTCTGGGAAACTTCCCGCTTGCCTTAACCCATGTGGCCCATCTCAGTGCCCTCCTGCGCATTGCCGGCAAAGAGACCTAAAGCTGGCCGGAGACTTCACACGGGGGAGGCTCATCTGCCTTTTACACCTGGTAAAAAGCACCGAGGACGGTGCCGTAGGCGATGTGGGCAATAAGCACAGCGAGGGGAGTGCGAAATCCGTAGTTCAAGGCCATAAAACCCGGGGGCTCAAGCATCCTCGTAGGGCTCGGGCCTGTAAAATCGGAAGCCATACGCGGATGAACCCCAGGCAGGGAAGGAAGGACGGCGACCAGGATGAATGCCGTGTGCGCGATACCCATCAAGGCTCCCAGCCACCAGGTGGCGATGCCGAACCCATGAAAGAAGAGCACGTAGACCGTCGCGATCCACCACCCGTTCAAGAAATGAATGACGAACCCGATGACCTTTGCCCGATCACGATCACCGGTGACCATGGTTCCGAGCACCAGGGTCGTATCCATGCGGGTCAGGTGGAGGGCTTGGCTGGCCCGAAGCACCGTGGTCAGCAGGCCAGTCGCCAGCAGTCCCCACAGCAACATGTCACCGACATGCATGACCGCCTTCCTTTAGGTCTCCCGGCACCG
>DASTJX010000081.1:0-17276 GCA_035716265.1 Nitrospira sp. | reverse complement strand
GACCGCGCGGTGGTCTCATCCACGTACGGACCACGTTCGCCGTCTGTATCATCGGTTGGCACACCTGCATCAACAGGTCCGGGCCGTACCCCTGCCAGAAGCGATCCAAATGATTTTCGATGAATTACCAGTCCTCGAATTGGCCGCAGCCTCCTTGCACGGCGAGCAAGCCGTGGCCAACCTGCTCAAGGTCAAACAGACCGCGGCGGCGCTCTTGGATAGGCCATATCTGACATTCAGCGGATTCATCGATCTGATGGTGACTCGGTTAGATGGGCAACCGGAAGAACCGGAAAGCCCTTTAGCCGAAGAATCGTCCGACGCCGTCCAAATCCTGACGATTCACAAGGCCAAGGGCCTCGAGTTTTCCGTTGTCGTCCTTCCCGGACTCCACCAGGGGAAAGGGCGGGAGCGAGCGTTACCGTCGGTGGTGTACGACTGGTCAACGGGAACCTACGGACTGTCAATAGGCAAGCTCCATACACTGGGCTATGTGCGAGTCCAAGAAAAACTCGTTGAACGGCAGGAAGCCGAGCGGAGGCGCGTCTGTTACGTGGGCATGACGCGTGCGAAGGATCTGCTGCTGCTCTCCGGCGCCGTCGCTTCGCGCTCAGCCGGGGAAACGGTGCTTGACTGGCTTCAGGACATCGGCGAAGGGGAAATCGGCAATCCCATGACTGAAGCGTGGAAGGTCGGTTCCAGCACAATTCCCCATCGAGTGGTCTACGCCCCTGAACGAAAATCAGCACGGCGTCCTTCCACGACGCATGGAATAGTGCCGCCACTGCATCCCCCGACGCTCGCCCAACTGTGGAACGAACGCACCGCTCGCCGCGAGACGGTTCGTGGTGTCTCCTGGCGCCTGACGCCAACGAGCCTGAGGTCGACGACGGTGAGGACGCTCCACCCGGAGAGCGATCGCCCGACTGCTGATCGCGACGTCAGTCAGCTGGCCGGTCTGTTGGCGCATCGCATCCTCGAGCGATGGGATTTTGCGCGCCCTCCACGGGAATTGCTGGAGCAGATTGCACCGGCTCTTGAAACCGAGCTGAGTCCAGAGATGGCTCGTGTGAGGCCGGCTGCCTTCGACTCTCTCAGAGCTATCTTCACGGCCTTCGGCAGGTCTGATGCCTATATGCGGCTGCGCTCCGCTACGATCCTGGGACGAGAGGTTCCGTTTATCATGCCGTGGGGCGATCGGCAGGTGATGGAGGGTGTTATCGACCTCATTTACCGTCTTGACGGTGAACTCTGGATTGCGGACTATAAGACAGACCAGGCGACAGCAGAAGAAGCGTCGGCGAAAGCCGCTTCCTACTCTAACCAAGCGAACATTTATCGGAACGCGGCAGCGATGTGCCTGGGCCTGCCCCGAGTGTCTTTTCATCTATTGTTTCTTCGGGCAGGCGCCAGCGTGGAGCTCACTTGAATCCAACAGGCGGCGACGCAGCAGACCCGGGAGAGATATGTCGCGGCTGAGTTGCTCTTCACCTAGAGGAGGTAGACCAATGCGCATCGTGTGGACTGTCCTGCTCCTGTCTGCGGTTGTCGGGTGTTCCGGTCAATCGAGCAAGGCCACAGGCGTTCTCGCAGCACCTGCCGGAACCAAACCGGCCGTCGCCGCGCAGCTCGAACAGGGGAATGCCCTCTTCTCGTCGAGCGACTATGCGGGCGCTGAACAGGCCTTCCGGCAGGCTCTTGCCATCGATGCGACCTCAGCCGAGGCACATTACAATCTGGCGGTGACTCTCGATCGCACGGGAAACAAAGCCGAAGCGAAAAAACATTATATTCAAGCCGCCAATCTGGCGCCGGGAAACAAGGTGATCTGGGACTCCCCACCGCTCCGTGCACAACCGAACGGTCTCAACCATGACATCAGCAGGAAATCGCACATGGACCCGTCGAATCGTGGATTCTAGGATGACACGGCCGCGCCCCCGCGATGTATCTCCTCAGCAGTTTGATATGCTGGTGCAACAAGCGCTGGCCGAATTGCCCGCCCCCTATGCGCGCTTGGCCCAGGAGGTTTCGGTGGTGGTGGAGGAAGAGCCGCCTCTCGACATCTTGGAGGATCTGGAATTGGACTCTGCCGACGACCTGCTGGGGCTGTACCAGGGCCTCCCGATGGCAGCAGAATCTTTTTTTCAAACGGGCGGCCAGCAGCCCCCGCGCATCGCCATTTATCGCGGACCGATTCTACGCGTCTGCGAAACCGCCGAAGACGTCAGACGCGAAATCCGGGACACGGTCGTCCACGAATTGGGCCACCACGTGGGCCTCGGCGATGACGACATGCCGTATTAGCTGGACGACAAGACCGAACGCTTACACAAATAACGCTCTCAGACGCTTCGCAAGCATGCGGTAGCAAGCGCATGCCCGGTCATGCAATTTCGACCGATCCTTGATAACAGCGGCGCAGTATCGGGCATCGACGATGATGCAGTCTGCCACCTATATGGCAAACGCGCAGATTTCCGGTTTACGCGGAGTATCAATGCGACCATCCCAAGCAGGCAGGGATGCCGCAACCAGACGCCTATTGGGGTTTGAAAGAAGGGTGCCTTCGCTGGGCCATCGCTTGTCTTTGGTACCCGAGGGTAAGCATGAAGATCCCGATCACAATCATGGGCAAAGACAGCAGCTGTCCCATGGAGATCGACCCAAAGAAGAAACCGATGTGAGCGTCCGGCTCCCGGAAGAATTCCACAACGATACGACAGAGGCCGTATCCGGTCAGAAAGCTCCAAAAAATCGTACCGGGCGGGGTGGCCTTTCGTCCGATCAACCAGAGCACGGTAAATAGCAGCACCCCTTCAAGACCGGCTTCATACAGCTGCGAGGGATGGCGGCAGGCCGGCCCGCCGGTCGGAAACACCATACACCAGGGGACATCAGCGGGGCGTCCGTATAGCTCTCCATTAATGAAGTTTCCAAGCCGGCCAAAACCCAGGCCGATCGGCGTCACCGAGGCAGCAAGATCGCCGATGGTATAGACGGGAATTCCCTGACGTTTGCTGAACCAGATCAGCGAAACGATGGTCCCGAGCAACCCTCCATGAAACGACATGCCGCCTTCCCATACGGCGAAGATTTTCAGCGGATGCTGCGCGTAATAGGAAAAATTATAGAACAGCGTATAGCCGAGCCGGCCGCCGATAAAGACGCCCAACGCCGCCCAGACGACCATATCGTAAATCTGGTCTTTCGTGATCGCCAATCCTTTTTCACGGACCTTGCGCGTAATGAGGAAATAGGCTGCGGTCAATCCAATCAGGTACATGAGGCCATACCAGCGGAACTGCAAAGGACCAATTTCGAAAAAGACAGGGCTCAGGTGGGGATAGGGAAGGGCTTGAAGCCAACTCATTGTCGTCTCATGTGTCATTGTGGCTGGATCATAAGTGACACCTGGAGGCATTGCAAGCCTGGCGCGGAGTGAGGCAAGTGAGTGCAGAGGGGCCATGGGCAAGGACTTTCACCATACCTGGCTCGGGTCTGTTGGTTTTCTCGCACGACTGTGTCGCGGCCTGTGAGAAAAAGGCAACCGAAAATTAGCGGGCGCTAATCGGCCTTACTGCCTTTGAACGATTTATCAGTAAGTCCGTCTTTGTGGGACTGGGCACGATTGATGCTGAAGCGGATGAATATGAGACTCGAATCCCTCAATCAACGTTATTCTTTCAAAGGAGGTTGCCATGTCTGGTGAAGGAAAGCAGGTTGCTCGGTGGGCCGCACTGGTTGCCGGAAGTGCAGCGGTCGGGGCAGGTATCGGCTTGCTCTTTGCGCCCCAGACAGGAACAGAGACACGGCGTGAAATCGGCCGCTACGCCAAGAAAGCGCAGCTGCAGGCGACGAGGTTGAGCCGGGCCGTTCAGTCGGGACTGAAGGAAGCCAGGGACCGCACGAAGCGGCCTATGGTCGAAGCTGTTTAGGTCCCTTATTCTATGATCCGTAAATAACCACCCACGCATTCAGTCTGTCGCCGCAACGGCTGCAGGCTGTTTGCGTGTGTCGTGCTCCTTGACCGTCCTCCACCTCGATGCTAGAGTCCGCGTGCTCCCTCATTCAGTTCACTTAGTCCAAACAGCGCTCCAGGCCAGCCTGAAACGTGTCCGGCTCTCGGTTCGACGGGTATCAGGTGGCGTCAGGCTCCGCCTGTGTGACTGATCCTGCAGGAGTGGCGAAACTGGCATACGCACAGGACTTAAAATCCTGTGGCCCGAAAGGGCCGTACGGGTTCGATCCCCGTCTCCTGCACCAGCGCTCCGCTTTGCAGCGTAATATTGTTGCCGTTGGAAGGCCAGATCAGGCCCGAATGAGGAGATGGTCGATAAAGACAGGCTGACTGGGCAGGATCGTTTGGCGTGACTCGACGTACCGCTGCAACCGGCTTCGTTCTTGCCGGCTCACTTGCACCACCTCGACGGTGATCCAATGATTCTGGATTCGCCTCACCTCGGCAAGCCCAATGTGGATACTTGTGTTTTCCCCGTCCAACCACAGGCGCACCTTGACGAAGTCGCCTGGTACCAGGAAATCAGGGGCCGCGAGCTGGCAATTGGACTCGGAGCCCTTGAGCACACAGCCTTCGGCTTCAATTTGGCGGTCCAAACGGACCAGCACACAGTCGATCGTCGTCGTGGGAGTGGCCCAACAAGCCTGGTGTTTTCCTCTAGCCATAGCTGAGGCTAGCGTAGAGCCGATGAGGCGTGGTTGGCTATCCCTCAAGAGGAGGGGATAGCCGGACCGTCAGATAAAAGGTGAGGCTCAAGAACATGACATCCCGCCGATTCTTCGTTCTGGGAGCGTTCTTTGCCGGTACGGCCGTTGCGGCTGGTGCCTTTGGCGCGCACCTGTTGAAACCCGTTCTGGATGCGCCGATGCTAGCCGTTTTCGAAACCGCCGCACGCTACCAGATGTACCACGCCTTGGGACTCTGCCTCGTTTCATCGGCAGACGGACGCTATCCCAACCTGAATGGCACTGCGGTGGGGTGGCTCTTTACGATGGGAATCCTGCTGTTTTCCGGGAGTCTGTATGCTCTCTCGCTGATGGGCATTCCATGGCTGGGTGCACTCACACCACTCGGTGGAGCCGCCTTTTTGATTGGCTGGATCTTATTGGCTTGGGGAGTCTTGCGATCCGATCGGACTTCGTAGTGTTAGGGAGTGCACGTCGCGGTGCGTTTTCCCGTAATTGAACCCCAACCGCCTTGGGAGTTGACGAAAGTCCCCTCCAGCCGTTGACCTTCTCTGGAAAAAAGCAGGCTGTCCTCCTGAATTCGTCCGTCTGTTTCCCACCGCAGATATACGGCATCACCCAGAACCACAGTCTCAGTGAGCCCTGGAATTGCCTTGCCCGCTGTCCCGGGCGGCGGGAAGATGAGCGACAGCTTACGCTCTTCGTGATGCCGCTGATGGTTGTGGACGACCCACTGCCACGTCCCGCAAAGTCGAGACTGGCCGCGCGCCGTGCGCACGCGATCCTTCCACGTTTTAAGCCGCCACCACTCTTCCATGACCCGCTGACCGGCCTCCTGCGCTAGCTGCCCTGCCGCAACACCGGCGACGGCCGTCGTGTCCGCACTCTCCCATTGCTTGGCCGCCTCCTGCAGGGATGCAAATGGACCATTTGCCATCAGCCATGTAGCCTGGAGTGGCGTCGTAAGGACATCGCTCCGAACGTTCCTGTCTTCCAAAGCCCGCATCATCCGCTCAGCGACGTCCCAGGCAACCAAGGCCGCAACCAGTCGCTGCGCCGATTGCGTGATGTCGGGCACCATCAGGTCTTTCGTGACGTGCGGCGAGAGTCCCTTGGCGGCGATCGTCGCCGCCACATCGTTCACCCCGGCAGCTCGACCGATCGCGGCCACGAACAGGTCGAGAGCCGCTTGATCAGATTCCACTTTGGCGAGCCGATCATGATGCAGATTGATGAGGTTAGGCCAATCCGGCGGAGACGAGGACGCGCGTTCCTCCGCCGCAGCGGAAAGGAAAGTCGGAATAAGGGCGAAGACCAGGTACAAGAGCAGCACTTGCAGGGCTTGAAGACTGGTCGATGATACGGAGACGGGCATGGTTACGGACAGGTGATTCGCGGCAGAGGACGATCCTTAGAACCTAGGCTAGGACCCTTGAAGGTGCTTTTTCAAGAAGGCGGCCGTCGTCGCCCATGCTTCCGCTGCTGCGGCTTCCCGGTAGCTGTCAGGTCTCGTTTCGTCACTGAAGGCATGCGGCGCATTGGAGTAGGACTGAATTTCTATCGGCTTCTTGTAAGCGGCAGCGAGCTCCCGCAGACGTTGAACATCCTCTCCTGACACCCAAGGATCCTGCTCCGCATAATGATAGAGGATGGGGCAGAGCGCGTTTTGCAGAGCTGAGTCCGGCTGAATCATGCGTCCATAATAAGAGACAGCCCCCCGCAGTCGCTTCCGCTGACAGGCAAACTTCATCCCCAGCGTCCCACCCATTCCGTATCCCACCACACCATGAATGTTCCGCTTAATGAACTCGCGGGTGTTCAGAAACTCACAACACGAATTGATATCTTGCAGAGCCAGCGATTCGTTCAGTTTTCCCATCAAGGCTTCGGCTACCTCCGCATTGCCGGTAACCATTCCGCCGATGCGACCGTAAAGATTGGGGATGATTACGCCGTAGCCCTCGCAGGCCAGGCGGGCGCCCAGATCCTTAATCTGGGAATTTAGGCCCCACCATTCGTGCAGGAGTACGATACCTGGATAGGTGCCTTTTTCTTGCGGCCAAAACTCAATGCACTCGACCTGGACAGTCTGGATCGGCCGCGTTCTGATGTAGGGATCGACCGATGCATCGGTGAGAGTCGGCAGTGCCACTCCGCTTGGAAACCGGGAAGTCCCTGTGCCAATCTGCTGTAACGTAAACGGTGCGGTCGTCGACACCATCATCGCGGGAAACTCCCTACCAGAGCAGAAATCGCGAAACAACCCTCCGCAAACTCCATCGTACTATAGGGACCGCTCCGCCGGGTTGTCAATGTAACCTCAAAGGCAGTAGTCTGCCTCAGGTGTTTCTCCATGCACTCGTCAATCGACTCTCTCTCGACAGCAAATCTCGGCATAGGCCTGATCGGTGTCGGCCGGCATGGCAGCCGCTATGTGCAGCACTTGACCCGCGATCTTCCTAACGTTTCCCTCACTGCCGTGTGCCGTAGAAGCAGAGGCGGTGTGTTGGGTGATGCCACCATTCCCGTGTATGACGATTATCGGGCCATGATCGCGGATCCTGGAGTGCATGCGGTCGTCGCCGTAACTCCGCCGTCACTTTGCTATGACATTTGCCTCGTGGCGGTTCGCGCTCGAAAGCCCATCCTGATTGAGAAGCCATTGGCGCTCACCGGATACCAGGCTCGCACGATGGTGGCCGCGGCCAATCAGGAAGGGGTACTCTTGATGACGGCTCACACGTTGCGATTTGACCCCACCATTACGCTCCTGCGCGAACAACTCCACACGATCGAGCCGCTAGAGTCGGCGTCTCTTACGACCCACATAGACACAAAACCCGGCGTGATGTCCGGGGGGAATGGCTCGGTGAAGGTCGGTGCACTGCTCGAACTCGGGATTCACCTGCTCGACCTCGTCCGCTTTCTCACGAGGGAGGAGATCATCGAGGTGCAATGCACAATGGCTCCCTTGCCCTCAGTTGCACCGGAAACCCGGGCGGAGGTACGGCTGCGGACTTCCAGCGGCATTGCCTGCACTCTCGACATCGCACGCGTGGAAGAACAGCGCAAGGGAAGGGCGGTATGGATCGGGGAGAAGGGCACACTCACGGCGGATTGGGTATCGCGGAGTCTGACGAGAACTGCACCCGACGGACGCGTAGAAGCCTGGACGCTTGAAGTCAAACCAACGGTCCTCGCGACGTTGCAGGCCTTCGTGCACGCCATACGGACCGCGACGGTCCCGCCGATTACCGGCCTCGATGGCTGTCTAGCCGTCGAAGCGGCCGACGCCTGTTATCGTTCGGCGGCCAATCATGGCGCCGTAACATTGGTCGGGCCAACCCGCTAGAGAACGCGACGTCCGCCCGCAAACACACGGCGGCACTAACTGTCCGCCACGATGTGCGTATCCGTTTCCTCCACCCCTTCAATCTGATGGATCTTCGTGATGACCACGTCGGAGAGCGAGCGCTCGTCCTGGACGCTGATAAAGAGAAAAATGTCCGGCTGCCCGAAGCAGGAGTGCGCCTGTTCCACTCCGGCAAGTTTCTTCAAGGCCTGCAATACGTCTTTCGTCCGGCCCGTTTTCACTTTGATGAGTATGTACGCCTTGGTCGCCATGGGGTCTCTCCTTTCGATCAAAGTGTTTCCCGCCCGGCATGCTCCGGCGGTGCTCCGCAAAAATCCGATGGATATCGCGCCTCTGCTGAATAAATGCGGCACGCGCCTTCGTATAGAGTTCGCACAGCCATCCCAAATCTTCGGGCCGCATGTTCACACGAGCGAAGGGTGCTGCTAACCCGGCCCGCTCGTCTGTCGAACTTGTCGTGTAGCGGTCGCATACCGCCTCCAGGACTTGAGAAGTCCACCCTCCCTGACGGAATGCTGTTGCGGCTTCTTCCGCCCGATCGGCGAACTTCGACGCCAACGCTTGATCGAGAAATTGACCCACGGTGGGATCGGTATCGTTCATGAACAGGCCTTGAAACTGAATGACAATCTGAATGACACGGTTTGCCGCAGGAGTTCCTTCCGGGGGAAGAATGTTGGCATCCTGGAGCGTGGCTAAAAGCGCCATTGAGGCACCCACCGGTCCGGATGGAGTCCGCCCCTTCGCCGGCGCCATCGATGGCACCGCGACTTCATGCAGCAAGACGAGCGACAAAACGATGCCCGGCCAATGCATGCCGCGGATTATACAGAACGCGACTCATGTGCACCAGCTTGCGATTGGCACGATGAAGCGTCTGATGGAATGGAAGCATTTTCGCCTTGATGGGCGTGCTTTTTCTTGAATCCGGCAGCAACGCTTTCTATAATTCAGCGCCTCGGCTGTAGGGAGTCTTCATGCTTGCGAAAGTGCGGACCGTCGCGTTGACCGGCCTCGACGCGCATTTGATAGACGTTGAAGTGGATATCGCCGGCGGGCTGCCGCAGTTTTCTGTTGTCGGGTTGCCGGATGCAACCGTCCGTGAGAGCCGCGACCGAGTCCGCTCTGCACTCAAGAACACAGGTTTTCACTTCCCCGCAAAAAAGATCACAGTGAATCTCGCACCGGCCGACGTCAAGAAAGAAGGGGCAGGCCTCGATTTAGCTATTGCTATTGGCATTCTGGTCGCGGAAGAAGTCATTGCTGCTGACCGGCTCGACCGTCATGTTCTCGTCGGTGAATTGTCTCTCGACGGACAGATCAAACCGGTGTCCGGAGCACTTTCCATCGGTCTGGCCTGTCGCAATCATCGTCTCCTGTTACCGGCACAGAATGGACCTGAAGCCGCGATGATCGACGGAGTGGCCGTATATGGTCTGCACACGCTACCTGAAGCGGTCGCCTTCCTCAGGGGTGAGCGGGTGCTCGAACCGCATGACGCCGATCGTACGAAATGGTTCTCGCAGGCGCCTGCGGACGACGAGGACTACGGTGATGTTCGAGGACAGGATCACGCCAAGCGAGCGTTGGAAATCGCCGCTGCGGGCGGACACAATGTCCTCATGGTGGGTCCACCTGGCTCGGGCAAGACGATGCTGGCCAAACGTCTGCCGACTATCCTTCCACTTATGGAACCCGATGAAGCGATTGAAACCACTCGTGTCCACAGCGTGGCCGCCCAGCTCCCCGGTGACCGTCCACTGCTCACCGTCCGTCCCTTTCGCGCGCCGCACCATAGCATTTCGGACGCCGGCTTGATCGGGGGTGGAACCATCCCCCGGCCGGGTGAAGTCTCTCTCGCCCACAACGGGGTCCTGTTCCTGGATGAATCGCCAGAATTCCGGCGACCCGTCCTCGACGGCCTCCGGCAGCCCCTGGAAGAAGGCGCTGTCACATTGACAAGGATCAGCGGGTCGCTCAGATATCCGGCTCGATTCATGTTGATTGCGGCGATGAATCCTTGTCCCTGCGGCTATTATGGGGACCGGTCACGGGAGTGTGTCTGTACCCCGTATCAAATTCGGAGATACCGCGCACGGCTCTCAGGCCCGCTGCAAGACCGTATCGACATTCACATCGAGGTTCCACCGGTGCCGGTTCGCGATCTTCAAGACAACAACGCAGCACCTGAGAGCTCCAGCAGCATTCGCACACGGGTCATTGAAGCACGCCAACGACAGGCCGGCCGCTATGGGTCGGACGGGATTCACACGAATGCCCAGTTGAAGCCTCGGCTCGTGAAGCGGTATTGTGGGCTCGACACGAAGGGGCGGGATCTCCTGGAACACAGCATGATCAGACTGGGCCTCTCGGCGCGGGCGCATGGTCGGATCCTCAGGGTCGCGAGAACCATTGCCGATTTGGCAGGCTCAGATAACATCCAAGCCGTTCACGTGGCCGAAGCGATTCAGTACCGCAGCTTGGACCGCCGTGTGGAGTTCTAACGAGTCCTGTGACCGCCGCTATGAAAGTGTTCGTTTGGTGGTTTCTGGTCGGAGCGACGATGGCGCTCGCGGTCATCATGTTGCAAGGGGGCATGCGGGAAGTGATGCAGGCGCAAGGTTCGGTCTGGGAAATGAAGCTCATGGAACTGGTCACAACCATCGTCGGAGGGGGTCTTCTCGGCGGCTGCGTTGCCCTGATCTTGGATCGAATCAAAAAATCATAGCCGCCGCTGACGGCAGGGGCACAGAAGGAGCGAGAATGGATCTGGAGGTCGGTTCCAATCTGTACCAAAACACCGACGGGACAATCGAAATCGAAGGCGTCCCGCAAATTCAAGTGGCGCTGAAGCCGAACGCCCTGCTGATCAATTTTGCCGTGTTCGATGCCAGCGGTAAGATGACGGCAAAGCTGGTAGACAGCACCCTCATGTTCAATGAGCGCAGGGCCTATGAAGTCACCAGAGCCTCGACCAGCGTGACGCTCACGCACCTGGAGTCAAAAAACGTCGTGCTGCACATGGAGATCAAGAAGCCGGACGTTGTGACCTTTACTCGAGGCGGCTTTCACACCGTCAAGGGTCATCTGCTCGAAGTGTCCTCGACAGAGTGGAAGGTGGACAAACAGCGTCAGAGCGGGACCACGCAGAACGTAGGGGGTGGTCCGGTAAAAATCGGATAGCCGCCCTGGGCCAGGCGCGTCTCGGGTGAACGGTTGCTTGGCAATCGGTGGGCGGCGGGTGCAAACGATCGCCCAGGGTGGGTAGGGTGAGACTGGGTTACGACTTGGTCACCGTCGGCACGATGACGATGCCGTCGCCCTTTACGTCCACCATCGCCGTATCTCCGTCCCGCAACTCGCCTTTCACCAATTGTCTGGCCATCGGAGTTTCGAGGTACTGCTGAATCAGCCGCTTTAGCGGCCGGGCGCCGTACACGGGATCATAGCCGCGCGCGGCCAAGTGCTGGAGCGCGGCGGGCGACATCGTGAGCGTGATGCGTCGTTCAGCCAGTCGTCCCCGCAACCGTTCCAATTGGATTTCCACGATCTTCGTCAACTGGTCCGTCTCCAGCGGATGGAACACGACGATCTCGTCCACGCGATTCAAGAACTCAGGACGAAAATGCCGCCTCAATTCGCCCATGACTACTGCGCGGACGTCGTCGTAGCTGGAACCTTTCTGCTGCGCCTCGAGGATCTGAGGACTCCCGATATTGGACGTCATGATCAGCACCGTGTTTTTGAAGTCCACGGTCCGTCCCTGAGAATCGGTAAGGCGCCCGTCGTCCAAGACCTGAAGCAGCACATTGAACACGTCATGATGAGCCTTCTCGATTTCATCGAAGAGGATGACGGAGAAGGGTCGTCGCCGCACCGCCTCGGTCAACTGCCCGCCTTCCTCATAACCGACATAGCCGGGCGGAGCTCCGATGAGCCGGGCGACCGTATGCTTCTCCATGTACTCGGACATATCGATACGAATCATGTTGGCTTCGTCATCGAACAGCGTTGTCGCGAGCGCTCTGGCCAATTCGGTCTTGCCGACGCCCGTCGGACCCAGAAAGAGAAAGGACCCGATTGGCTTGTTCGGATCCTTGATGCCTGATCGGGCACGCAGGACGGCATCGGCCACGGCCCGAACCGCCTCATCTTGGCCGACCACCCGTTGATGGAGCAACTCTTCCAATCTAAGAAGTTTTTCCGTCTCGCCCTCCATCAACCGCGAGACAGGGATTCCGGTCCAGCGGCTTACGATAGCGGCGATATCGTCTTCATCCACCTCTTCCTTGACCAGACGGCTCTCTCCCTGTTTTTTTCCCAGCTGCTGCTGCTCGATAGCCAATTCACGTTCGAGGCGGGGCAGTTCACCGTACCGAAGCTCGGCCACTCGGTTGAGATCGTATGCGCGCTCAGCCTTCTCGATCGCCAGCTTCACCTCTTCGATGGCTTCACGCGTTTTTCTGAGCCTCGCCACCGAGGCTTTCTCAGAATCCCATCTGGTCTTCAAAGTTTGCAGGTCCCGTTGCCGTTCACTCAGCTCTTTTTCGAGCGCAGTCAACCGCGCCTGGCTGACCGGATCTTTTTCCTTGCGTAATGCTTCGCGCTCGATTTCGAGCTGCAACACCTTGCGCGACACCTCGTCAAGATCCGCCGGGAGACTGTCGATCTCCGTACGGAGGCGCGCCGCGGCTTCATCCATCAGATCGATCGCCTTGTCGGGCAGGAACCGATCGGCAATATAGCGATGCGAGAGCTTCGCCGCCGCCACGAGCGCAGCATCCTTGATCCGCACGCCATGATGCACTTCATACCGTTCTTTCAGGCCCCGCAGGATGGAAATCGTATTCTCGACGGAAGGTTGATCCACGAACACGGTTTGAAACCGCCGCTCCAGGGCCGCATCTTTTTCGATATGTTTGCGATACTCGTCGAGCGTCGTTGCACCGATCAGATGCAATTCGCCGCGGGCTAACATAGGCTTAAGCAGGTTGGCGGCATCCATGGCGCCCTCAGCCGCGCCCGCCCCGACGACCGTATGCAATTCATCGATAAACAGCAGCACTTGGCCCTGAGAGGCCTGAATCTCCTTCAAGACGGCTTTCAATCGCTCTTCAAACTCGCCGCGGAATTTTGCCCCGGCGACCAAGGCACCCATGTCGAGACCCACCACGCGTTTCTGCTTCAATCCTTCCGGTACGTCTCCCTTCACGATTCGGATGGCCAACCCTTCGACGATGGCTGTTTTGCCGACGCCGGGCTCTCCGATGAGGACGGGATTGTTTTTTGTCCGACGGGACAGAATCTGGATGACACGTCGAATCTCGTCGTCGCGCCCGATAACGGGATCCAGTTTGCCCTGGCCGGCCAGCTTGGTCAGGTCGCGGCCGTACTTCTCGAGCGATTGATACGTTCCTTCCGGATCCTGGCTGGTCACGCGCTGATGGCCACGAACCTGCTGCAACGCTGCAAGGAGCTTGTCTTTGGACAAGCCGAGTTTCTTGAAAATGCCGCCTTCCTGCACCATCGCAAGCAGCACATGCTCCACGCTGAGATAGTCGTCTTTCAGCGTTCGCTGCTCGTCCTCTGCTTTACTGAGCACCTGATTGAGACGCGAGGTGAGGTGCAGTTGGCCCGGGCCGCCGCCGGTACCCTGCACTTGCGGCAATTTGCTCAAGGCTTGCTCCGCCGCCTGACGGATAGCCGGAAGCGAAACCCCGGCTTGCTCGCACAGCGCGGACACGATGCCGCCTTCCTGTTCGAGAAAAGAGAGGAGAAGATGCTCGACATCCATGCCTTGATGACTGCGGCGCATCGCATGGGCCGAAGCCGACTGCAGGGCTTCTTGTAGCTTGATGGTCATCCGGTTCATATCCATGATGAGGGCTCCAGTTCAGTCCAGTGACTCGAGTATCGACATAATCACAGGGAGTGGAAAGTCAACCTGGGACGGCGATTGCCTTGACCGGCCGCGACGGACCAGACTATTGTCATTCATGATCAATCACCTTTCGGGGGCGTTGGACCTCTATCGCCAGGCGTTGCGTAAGACGTGGCAATCCCTGCTGCGAGGCTGGATCACCATTCTTGCCGTCATTGGATTCTTCTTTCTCCTCATCTTGGCCCAACAAATTGCCGCTCCTCTGGGAATTGCGGGCGGCTTTCTGCTGGGTGCTGTGAATGCCTTGCTCGTGGGGGTGACGCTGAGTTTAATCGAGCAGTCCATTTCCTATGCCCGGACCTTGACGATCAAGGACGTCGTCGAGAGTTTTGGCCATTACTTTTGGGATGTCATTAGCGTGGGCTTCGTCCTCTGGCTTCCGATCATGGCGCTCGATATGGGCACCAGGCAGAACCCGAACGGTCCCCTGATTTCCTATGCCGTGATGCTGTTGATGTTCATTCTATTGAATCCCACTCCTGAAATCATTTATCAGGTGCGGCATGATTCACCGCTGGACGTGTTCAAGCGGGCCTATGAATTTGTCTTAGAAAACTGGATTGAATGGTTCCTCCCAATAGCCCTGTTGCTGCTACCCCTCCTGGCAGCACCTGACGGGCTGAGAACCTTCTTTCTGTTGTCCCACAGAGTAGGCAGAGGCGCAGGTCTCGACTTCTCCCAGCTTCTCATCATGCCCTTTACGATTCTGGGAAGCTGGTTGGTTTCTGTCGGAATTGATCCTGAATTGTCTCAATACCTGATCCTCCTTTTCACTCCCCCTCTCGCTGTGTCGATCCTCATGTTTCGTGGCCATCTCTTTGCATTACTATCTCGGTCTTCCCATCGCCAGCGTCAATTTGCATCGCAGGTGAAAGGGAAGGATTAGGACGCAACTCCTGTTCGGCCTGCCCAAAACCTCAGTTCCTCTGTATCTGAGAGAATGGGGTTCATCGCGGGTGGATCCATGTTCGCTCTTGAGTGAGAAGTGAATTTAGTGTATGGATTTACCTACACCTAATGTCGCCTCCATAATCGGTACGTCCAAGGGAGCTGCGCTCGTGCGTCTGTCAATTTTCTGGCGCATTGTCCTCACATCACTGCTCATCATCGTCGTGATGGCAGGGGTCAACTTCTACGCGTTGTTTCAGCTTCGTCAACTGTCCGCATTAAGCACAACGCTCGCCTCCGAACATTACCCTGCCATCGAGCAGGCGAAGCGTCTTCAGGCGGTGGCTTACAACCAGCTCAACAGTGAAAAAAAATACCTGGCCGTCCGTGATCCGACATTTCTTCAGCACTTCGACGAAGAAGTGGAGGAATTCCACCGAGGCGTTGAGAATCTCTTGCGGCAGGATTCCTCTCAGGAAGGCCATCAATTCCTTGAGCAGGCACGGCGTTACCAACAAGACCGGCTCGCCCTGTTTCATGCTGAATTAGAGAATACGGCGAATGCGCCGGGTTCCGTGTCGCCCGAGTATGAGAGCCGCCGCAATGAGGTGATGGACCATATGACAGCCACCCTGGATCACTATGGGGATTATCACCAAGGAGTCATCAGTGCTGGCGTCAGCCGATCCCGCGAAAGTTCGGCCCAGGCTGAAGCCATTACCGAGCAACTGGTCTTGCTCGCACTCGTGTTCGGAGTAGGCCTGGCCGGAATCGCCAGCTACACAATCCTTCGACCGCTGCGCCAGCTGCAAGGCCACATTAAACAAATCGGACAGGGCAATTTCCGCGCGTCGCTGAACATCCGTGCACCGAGCGAACTCCGGGATTTGGTGGACACGGTAAACTGGATGGGGGGAAAGCTGCAAGAGTTGGACGACATGAAGGGTGAATTTCTGGCCCACGTCTCACACGAGCTGCGCACGCCCATGGCTTCCATCCAGGAAGGGACGCACCTCCTCCTCGATGAAATTCCGGGCCCAGTGACGCCGGAGCAACGCACGACGCTCCGCATCATGGCCGACAGCAGCCGGCGCCTGATCACGCTGATCTCAACCATTCTAGACCTCTCCAAAATGGACGCAGGCATGATGGAATATCGCATCGTGCCGACCGATCTGAAACGGATCACCGACATGTCCGTCAATAAAATTCGTCTCTTGGCCGACGCGAAACACGTGCAGCTCGTCGTCGAAGCACCGGCACAACGCGTGTGGGTGAAGGCCGACGCCATTCGTATTGAGCAGGTCCTGGATAATTTGCTATCTAATGCCTTGAAATTCAGTCCCGAAGGAGGCATTGTCAAAACGCAGATGAAATCGGACCACAAGGCGGGCGTCCTTGAGGTCGCGGTCTCCGACGTCGGACCTGGAATTCCCGCAGACGAGCTGCCACACATTTTCGAGCGCTTTTACCAAGGCAGTACGAAATCACGGCATTCTACGCCAGGGAGCGGGTTGGGATTGGCCTTGGCGAAAAAAGTCGTCGAAGCACACGGAGGCAGGATTTGGATCGAAAGCGAAGTGAGGAAAGGCTCGACCGTACGGTTTATCCTGCGCCTCACCAAACCGGGTGCGGCCACATGAAGGCCATGAGGATTGCGAGCGCCGGACTGGCGCTAATCCTCATGACGGGAGGAGGTTGTGCTTCGTGGTCTTCTCCGCCGCAGATGTCACAGCCGTATTTCGTCTTAGACCCATCGGATGCCAAAACGTTCCACATGATTGGGAAAAAACAGGATGCCGTCGCTGCAAAGTGTCAGGAGCATAATTCGTGCGACCACGCGTATTTTACCCGTGCTTTGATAGGCTTATACGAAAGTAGAAACGTGGCCATACGCTACTTTGAAAAGGTGATTGCCGTGGCCCCAAGAGGCCAGTTGGCCGCATCAAGCCGGCTGTGGCTCGAGCAAATACAACAGCATCCCGCCCCTGTAGAGCGGTCCTGGTTCGCCTCGGTCATGTCGGCACCGGCAATATCGGTCAGCCAAGTGACGCTGGGACAAACATCCGATCGTCTGGTGCGGGACTTGCTTGATAGGGAAATGATGATACAGCAGCTTCGCGCCAGCAAGGACGCCGATGCCCAGACGCTGGACCAGCTCCAGCGGGAACTGGCCGAACGTGACCGGAAAGTCGACGCGTCGACAGGCAAGAAGGACCCCGTGAAGGGGGGAGGCGAAGGCACGAACGTCCAGGCACTCCAAAGGCAGTTGTCGGAGCGGGATAAAAAGATCGACGAGCTCTCCAACCAGCTGGAGGCCCTGAAGCGGATCGATCAGGAAATGCGCGATAAAGTTCGCCCGATCCG
>DASTJX010000080.1:0-18616 GCA_035716265.1 Nitrospira sp. | reverse complement strand
CGGACCATGCGGCGAACAGCCTGTGGAAACCGTACGACTTCATATTCGATGTCGGTCCCGGCGTGTACTTCCTTGAGCCATACGATGCCAGAAAAATTCCCGTTCTCTTCGTGCACGGCATCAACGGTACGCCAGTGAACTTTCGCGTTCTCATCGAGCATCTTGACCGAACAAAGTATCAGCCGTGGTTGTACTACTATCCTTCAGGCGTCCATCTCTCCGGCCTTGCCGACCATCTTGACCAGACGATGAAGAAATTGCAGTTGCACCACGGCTTCACACACTACCATGTGATTGCTCACAGCATGGGTGGTCTGGTGTCCCGCGGGTTTCTGTTGCGAAACCAGGCCGGAGAGAGGCGCGCCCGCGTAGCGCTGTATGTCACGATCTCCACGCCATGGGCGGGACACAAGGCCGCGCAAGCTGGCGTTGATTATGCCCCTGCGGTGGTCTATGCCTGGAACGACATGGTCCCCGGAAGCGCTTATCTGACCGATCTTTTCTTCAGCAATCACAATGGCGCGCCCATGCATCGACCGTTGCCTTCCGGCACCCAGCATCATCTGCTCTTTGGCTTTAAGCATTCCGGAACGGCGGTCGGTGAATGTTCGGACGGCACAGTCACATTGGCGAGCCAACTCTATCCAGACGCCCAGGAGGACGCCATCAGGTTGCATGGTTTCGACGAGACGCACATGAGCATCTTGGACAGCGTAGAAACCTCCCGCTTGGTCAATCGTCTGCTCAGCGACGCATCGCCTTGAGAACGAACGGTCGATACGTCTGATAGAGCTGGAAGAGGAGACGCGGAGTGTGATCTGTCCATGTTTGAAGCGACGATCCGCATGGACAGCGTGAAGGGAGGTTCTGTAGACTACGCGCCCACTGCGGAAGGAGGTTCGCTCATGCATGAGTCGGTGGTGTTGAGAACGGCGCTAATTCTGCTCATCGTCTCGATGCTGACACTGGCGGCGTCACCGCCGCTTATGGCGGAAGAGGCATCCGAGACTCCTTTCAAGGACAAGTTAATGATCCGGGGTGGCTGGGCGTATGTCTTCGGAGCAACCACCGACGTATCAATTGGCGGTCCTGTCTTAGGGGTCGGCGCAAATGTAGACTTCACCCGAACCCTTGGCGGGGATACGAGCACCGATGCCTTCCGGGTAGACGGCTTGTACCGGTTCAACGACCGGCATGCCATAGGGCTGTCGTGGTATCGGGTCGGCTTGGGCGGAGAAAAGATTCTCAACCAACAAGTTCAGATTCGAGACCAAATCGTAGCAGCCGGTGCGTCCACTCAGACCAGCTTGAGCTTTAATATCTACCGATTGCTCTACAACTATTCGTTTTACCGCAACGATAAAGTTGAGCTCGGATTCTCGCCGGGGCTATATATCGCACAAACGAAGTTCAACTTCGCAGGTCAAGGGACCATTACACCACCGGGGGGCGCTCCGACACCCGGCAGTTCCACCATTGTGAATGAACAGGTCACACTTCCGCTTCCGTCGATCGGCTTTCTGGCGAACTACAACATCACGCCAAAATTGCAATTCCAGAGCCGTTTTGACTTTTTCTATCTGGCCGTGAACGAATACTCGGGATCGATGTTCGAGATCTATCTCGGGCTCGAATATCGGCTGCACCAACATTTCGCCATGGGTGCTGCGTATGACCGTCTGACTACCGAGTTGAGTGGGAGCGGGGATGAAGGGTTCAACGTGAATTTCGGTTACAACCTCGCGTACGTGTATGCGACGGTGTATCTCTTTTAAGCCAGACTCAATTCCATAGACCGCATTGAGAATCTCATATCGTCCCATATCAGTTTCAGTGTCTGGCCCGTCCGCTCGGCTATACACCTCTCAACCTCTCAAATGGATCAGCCTATCTCATCCAGGAAGCGAAGACTTTGAAAGGAGGCGGCGCTATGAAGAGCGTTACACGCCATGTGTGTCTTGTCCTGGTCGTTGGCATTCTCGTGGTGGTCGGTGCGGTGTGGAATACACCGTTGCAAGCCGAATCAGACGCCACTACGCCCAGCCTCAAGGAAATCATCGAAAAACGGTCCAAGGTCTCGCCCGCGGCGGAACAGGCGGCCGGTGTTCCGGATGATCCGTTGGGTCGCGGCACGCCACGCTCGAGTGTCCGGGGTTTCCTCTCGTCAGCGAAAGACCGCAACTATGCTCAAGCCGCCGAATATCTGGATCTGCGCAATCTGCCTCCCGGTCTGACGGAATCCCAGGGACCAGAACTGGCCCGGCAGTTACGCATCGTCCTCGATCGCACGTTGTGGATCGATCTCGAACTGCTCAGCACACATGTTGAAGGAGATCAGGGCGACAATTTGCCTGTGGTGCGGGAGCGAGTCGGACGCCTGACCGCCGAAGGAAAGAATTACGAACTCCTCCTGCAACGGGTTCCCCGAGGCGACGGTGTCTACATCTGGAAATTTGCCGATGCCACCGTTGCAGAAATCCCTGAACTCTACCAGCACTTCGGGTATGGACAGCTTGAACGGATTTTTCCGACGTGGATGTTCGACGTCTCGATCCTCGGCATCAATCTCTGGCTGTGGGTTGCGGTGATCGGATTGGCCATCGTGCTCTATCCTGCTGCCATGCTGGTGACGCGGTTGCTCACGATCGGGCTTCGTGTGTTTCACGCCGAAATTGCCGATCAGTTTGAACGGCTGTTCCGAGGACCGATCACGCTGCTGATCTGGACGGTGATGGTACGCAGTGCCGGCACCTTGCTGGGATCATCCATCGCGCTCAGCGCGCTCAGTCAGGCCCGCACCGTCCAGATGATTGCGATCGCATGGCTCCTGATGCGCGTCGTCGATTTTTTGGCACAACGCGCTGGAGCCAATCTTGAACGGAAGGGCCTTGGAGGATCTCGCGTTTTGTTGACACCGGTGGCGAGGCTGATCAAGTTCGTCGCTCTCGCCGGGGCCGTACTGCTGTGGTTGGACAATGCCGGCTACAAAGTGACCACGCTCCTGGCCGGTCTCAGCATCAGTGGCGTTGCGGTGGCCTTGGCGTCGCAGAAGAGTCTGGAGAACCTGTTCGGCGCCTTAACGCTCTTTACGTCGAGACCGGTGAAGGTCGGAGACTTCTGTCGTTTCGGCAACGAGATCGGGACTGTGGAAGAGATAGGGTTACGGGCAACTCGGATCCGGACCCTGGACCGAACGGTCATTACGGTCGCCAATGCCGAGTTCGCCAACCTTCACCTGGATAATTTTTCTGCGCGCGATCGTTTCTGGTACCATCCGACCCTGCAATTGCGCTATGAAACGAGTCCAGATCAGATCCGGTACATCCTGGTGGAGGTCCGGAAGATGCTGTATTCCCATCCTAAAGTGCTGGCGGAGCCGCTCCATGTTCGCTTCAAAAGCTTTGGCCAATACTCGTTGGACGTGGAAGTGTTCGCCTATATCGGCGTGCTGGATTATGGCGAGTCGTTGGAAGTGGCCGAAGATCTCAATCTGAGAATCATGGATATCGTGACCGCAGCCGGATCGGATTTTGCGTTTCCGTCCGAAGTCCAGTATTCGTTGCCCGGCAAGCCACTGGACGAGGAACGGGCGAAGGCTGCGAGTGTTCAAGTGAAGGAGTGGAAAGCCAAACGAGAGTTGTATTTACCGAACTTCCCGGCGGATAAGATCGCCGCCATCAAAAACTCATTGGAGTATCCGGTGGAAGGCTCGCCGCAATTTTCGCAGGCACGCGCCTGACAGAGTAGATGAGGATGACAATGCCAGGATGGTTGAAACGTGCCTGTGCGTTCCTGCCCCTTCTCATGATGTGCCTCGCGAGCGGATGCGACTACGTCCGTCCGATTCCGAACGTTCCGTTGGAAAAATGGGAGCCTGGCGGCGGATATCGATTTACCAATGTCGTACCCCCAGGAGCGGACAATTCGGACAGTTTGCTCTTTGTCGTTGCCTTCTCGGGCGGCGGCACTCGTGCATCAGCCCTCGCTTTCGGGGCCTTGCGAGAGCTTGCCAACCAGCAGATCGTCTGGGAAGGCAAGAAGAAGCGCCTGCTCGATGAAGTCGATTTGATTCATGCCTTATCCGGAGGAACGTTTACCGGCGGCTACTATGCGCTCTTTCGCGATCAGATCTTTCACGACTTCGAGCACCGATTTCTCCGGAAGGATTGGGATACCGAACTCAGAAAGCGAATCCTCAGGTCACCCAGCAACTGGATCAGGCTGTGGTCACCCTATTTCGGCCGGGCGCACATCATGGCGGAACTCTTGAACGAAGCGCTGTTCGAACAGAAGACCTATGGAGATCTTGCTGCGCTGCACCAACGACCGATGCTGATCATCCATGCCTCGGACATGGCGACCTTGTCGCGATTTGAATTTACTCAATTCCAGTTCGACTTTATCTGCTCGGATCTCAGCCAGTTGCCAATCGCAGATGCTTCCGCTGCTTCTGCCGCACTTCCTCTCGTGCTGAGTCCGATCTCATTCAGAAACTTTTCGAACGCATGTCAGTATGTCGCGCCCGCTTGGTTGGAACAAGCCAAGCGTGGAGGCCGGGTCGGCGCCCAGCGGGCCAACGAATTGCTCTCGTACCTCGACGCTGAAAAGCGCCCCTATATTCATCTGCTCGACGGCGGGCTGTCGGACAATCTGGCGCTCCGGGGCATCATCGAAGGAAGCGGAATACAGGGAAACTTCGAGAAACTCTTGGTAATGGGAGGCGTCAAGAACGTGCGGAAGTTGGTCATTCTCGCTGTCAATGCCGAAACCTCCCCCGACGTGATGGAATTCAGAAGCGACCACATTCCAGTCATCTCCAAGGCGATGAGCTCTTTAATCGACATTCCGATTAATCGATACTCCTTCGACACCACGACACTCATTACGATGGGGGTGGAGAAGTGGAAGACTGAGCTGAAAGTGAAGCCAAGAGGTGCAGACAGCCCCTGGGCTAAGGATGCAGAGATCTATTTCATCAACGCCAGCCTAAGCGAGATTGAGGATCCTGACGAACGGATTGCGCTGATGAGAATTCCGACGGCATTGTATTTAAAGGATGAGCACATCGACCGTCTGGTCATGGCGGCGTCCAAGCTCATCCGCGGCAATAAGGAGTTTCAAAGACTCATGCAGGATATACGGACGAAAGAATGAGTCTCCGCGACGCATGTATGGTCCGCCGACCTGTCACTTTTAACAGTGTCACGGGGCCATAAAGAATGTTATGCATGGCGGCTCACTTGAGGCAGTCAAACGGTCCAAATCCGACAAGAAAGGATAAGATTATGATTTCCAGGCTGATGTGGTGTGTGTTTGTTGGCGCGATCATGGTGGCCGGTCCTGCGTTTGCCCAGCCGGTCTCTGATACCAACATGGAAATTTTGAAGGAAAAACTCAAGGCGGACAAGAAACTGTTGGTCGCCGGCAACATGGACCTCACGGACGCAGAAGCCAAGCAATTTTGGCCGATCTACGACTCGTACCAAAAGGAGCTCGAGGGCATCAATAAGCAACTTGGTCAGACGATCAAGGATTATGCGGATGCCTTCAACAAAGGGAATGTTCCCAACGACACGGCGAAGAAACTACTCGGCGAAGCACTGTCCGTTGAGGAGCAAGAAGTGAAGTTGAAACGCACCTATGCGGACAAGCTAGGAAAGGTGCTGCCTGCGACAAAGGTCGCCCGCTACATCCAGTTGGAAAACAAAATTCGTTCCCTCATCAGGTTCGAGTTGGCGCAACAGATTCCTTTGGTCTATTAGATCCGGACACACGAGAAGCCGGTCCGTTCTCGTCAATGAGACGGGGGCGGCCGGACCCTCGCGTCATGCACGAGGGCGGTAGGTCAACGGTATCGGTTTGCAAAGAAGGGGATAACGACCCGTATGTCTACTACTGGTTCCGCTGATCTTGCGGTGTTGCAGCAGGTATTTCATCCTTCCGACTTTACGCCGGCAAGCGAGGTCGCGTTCATTCACGCGCTGAAAGCGGCTCTGGTCGCCAAAGCGGAGCTGACCATCCTCCATGTGTCGCCCAAGCACGAATTGGAGTGGATGGAATTCCCAGGCGTCCGACCTGTGCTCGAGCGCTGGGGGCTTCTGCCGACGAACAGTTCTCAGCGTGATGTGCTCAAGCTCGGCATCAACATTAAGAAGGTTCAAGCGAAGCACGACGATCCGGTTGAATCCGTGACCGGCTATTTGAGCACGCACAACACGGACCTCATCGTCCTGGCTACCGATCAACAGAAAGCCGGGGTTCAGTGGCTCAGCCGGTCCATTGCCGTTCCTATCGCGCTCAAGTCACGTCAGATGACGCTGTTCATCCCCAAAGGGGTTGAAGGATTTGTCTCGGCGCGTGACGGCTCCATCTCGCTGACGAGTATGTTGATTCCCGTGGCAGCCACACCGGCTGCGCAGCCGGCGGTCCAGGCTGCCGCACGCATGGCTGCCAGGCTCGAGTGTCCGGCAGGCGTATTTACGTTGGTGCATATCGGAGAGCAGGCGGACATGCCTCAAGTCCAGCTTCCGAACGTGCCAGGCTGGCGTTGGAATACCGTGGTCCGGTCGGGTGATGTGGTTGACGTCATTATCGAGACAGCGTCAGCCGTCAACGCCGGTCTCATTGTGCTGACGACCGAAGGCCGAAGCGGGTTCCTCGATGCACTCCGCGGTAGCCACAGTGAACGAATCTTACAACGGGCTGCCTGCCCGTTGTTGGCCATTCCTGCGAGCGGCTTCATCGCGTCGGTCGTGTAAGCTGATGTTCGTCGGACTGTGAAACATCGCCGACTACTCAAATGATGCGCCTCAATGCTCTGTTCGGTTTGGCTTTCATGCTTGTCGGCATGACGGGCTGCTCGAGCTCGATCTATGGATGGCAGGTCCGAACCAGTTCTACTGAATTCTCGCCATCGTTTGATCCCGGGTCGGTTGGACAAGAGCAGGTAGCGGTGTTGGGAGCGCTGACCAGTCCCGGACTGCGTGGGAATGAGGTCGGGTTCGACTATATGCTCGGCGAAGTGCTGCATCGAGTCGCGGCTCGTATACCACTCGTCAGCCCGCAGCAGACCATCTCGCAAATCAATCAACAGGGTCTCGCGGCAGAATACAACCAGATGAGAGTCGATGCTGAGCAGAGTCATATTCTCGCTCGCGATTCCTTAAAGAAGGTCGGAACGGCCATCGGCGCAAGATATGTGTTTCAACCCCGGTTAGCCTCCTTCACGCAAATCATGTACGATCGCTGGACGTTCCCCGGCTTAGGAGTGCTCATCTCTCAAACGCGGCAAAGCAATCTTCGCATGTCGGTTCAACTGTGGGATACGAAGACCGGTGAGCTGCTGTGGGCCTCGATGGCTGAAGGAACCATGCAGAGCGAGGCGTTGGCCAAAGACCCTGTGTACCTCGAAGATGTAGTGCGAGTGACGTTGGGCAGCATCATTGGCGACTTCTTGAATCGAAAGACGGCGTCAACCTATACGCCACTGAACAAGATCGTCGACGGGTTGATACAGATTCCATTGCCGGACACAAAATCCAACGGTGAAAAGAAACCTGATTCACAGAGCCAGTAGGATGTGCCGGGCCAGCTCATTCATCGGATAAACCGGAGTCCGTATGCGAACAGCTCAATGGTCAGTCACTGGGCTCATGATCTGCCTGGCGATCAGCTACGGCTGTCACACGACGGAGCATGCAGAGCAGCCGCAGTGGGTGCAAGTGCCCATCGCCGACTTGTCCAGCGTCGAGGGAAAGTGGGATGGTCTCATGCGGCGGGTGCCGCCTGAACGTAGAGATGATTGGCTGACGGTGACCATTCAGTCAAATGGGAGGTATCAATTCAGCAGTCTCCGCACCATCGGCGTCTTCAGCGGGCATGGCGAGTTTTCAGTGAATGAAGGCAAGTTACAGTCCAGTTCGGAACGGGGGACCGTCGAAGCCGTTCTCTATCAAGCCGGTTCCCAGCGTATGCTCAAAGCAAAGGGCCGCGCCGCTGACGGAACGGAATATACGGCAGAAGTGAAGCCGGTCAAGTGATGACTCCTCCTCAAACCTGCGCGCCAGTCGGTTACACAGACCTGGAGATTGAACAATGATGACTCGGATCGCCGGAACATGTCGGTTCTCCCTATCGTTGGCGCTGCCGTTGCTCCTGGCAGTGAGCGCCTGCTCAGTGAATCCAGTCAGTCACCTTCCTGAGGTCACCCTGCTCACACTGGAGCAGGAAAAGAAGCTCGGCGCGGAGGAAGCGAAGAAGGTCGAGCAAGAGATGGGCCTACTGGACGATGGGGCATTGAACAGCTATGCGGATGCGCTAGGCCAACGGCTGGCCAAGGAGTCGCCCCGCCAGGATGTCCCCTATCAATTTCATGTCGTGGATATGGTCGAACCAAATGCCTTTGCGCTGCCCGGTGGCTATGTGTACGTGACCCGTGGCCTACTGGCCTTAGTGAACACAGAGGATGAGTTGGCCGGGGTGATCGGCCACGAGATCGGCCACGTCGCTGCCCGGCATACCGTTCAGAGGGTGTCGCGCCAGGGACCGTTTGCCCTCATCACCAATCTGGTCTCCGGTGTCACCGGCTTCTTTATTCCGCTGGTCGGTAATATCGTGGGAGGCGTGGGCAATTTGGCGCAAAGCCTCGTATTCTCTCCATACAGCCGGTCGCAAGAAAGCCAGGCCGACGAAGTTGGACAAGAGATTGCGGCCAAAGCGGGCTGGGATCCTGCTGGACTCGCCGTATTTTTGAACACGCTCGGCCGCGAGGAAGTGCTGTTGAGCGACGGCCCGCGCAAGCCCAGTTTCTTTGATTCACATCCCGCTACGCCTGATCGGGTTAAACACACGACCAAACATGCGAAGGACCTTACACGCTCCTCGCGCGAGCCGATCTCGGCCTCTCGCGAGGCGTTTCTGGCGAGGCTCGACGGTCTGGTGATAGGACAGCGTGCCGCGAACGGCATCGTGCAAGGGCAGACCTACCGTCACCCTGATCTGAATTTTTTCGTTCAGTTTCCACCGTCCTGGAATGTGGACAATACGCCTGTTCAATTAGCCTCGGCGCCGAAAGATGGGGGCAAAGCGGTGGTGCTCCGTGCCGTCGCCGCGAGTAACGATCCTCTTGACGGTGCACGGGCCCTGGAGAAGGCGAGCAAATCCTCGCTCCCCAACACGCAGACGACGACCGTCAACGGGCTTCCGGCGGCTCGAACTCAGGTCGGCGACTCGCGGTTGACAGCGGATCTGACGTGGATTGCCTACGGGGGCATGGTCTATCAGATTGCGGGAATTGCCGAGACGAGGACGTTTGACGCAGTCCGACCGGTGTTCCAGACTGTCGTGCAAAGCTTTCGTCCTTTGTCTTCGGACGAACGCAACGGCATCCGGGAGAAACGGCTTCGTCTTGTAAAGGCTCACGCGGGCGAAACGGTCGAGGCGCTGACCGCTCGCTCACATTCCGCCTGGAAGGCCAGCCAGGTGACCGTCGCGAATGGTCTGACAGGATCCGAAGTCCTTCGGGACGGGCAGCTGATCAAAATTGCCGCCGAAGAACCCTATGCCGGAAAACCCCAGCGATGACCTCTTCTGCTGATGGGCATGCCTCAGGCCCCGCCGGCACACGCCGTCGTTTCTTCCAATGGGCCATTACGGCGTCCGCCGGCTTCATTGGGATCGGCCTGGCAGTTCCATTGATCGGATATCTTATTTCCCCTGCGTTCATGCGACGGGCCCAGTCGTGGGTGGACGTGGCGGCGACGGACGACCTCGTGACTGGAGTTCCCAAACAGTTGGAGTACGTGGCGACGGTTCAGGACGGCTATCTCGAAACGAAAACGCAGAAGGCGCTGTGGGCGGTCAAGCAGCCGGATGGCCTGGTGACGGTGTTTTCACCTATGTGTACCCATCTGGGATGCGGCTATCACTGGGATGGCGCAGCGCAACAGTTCAAATGCCCGTGTCATGGAAGCGTGTTTGATGTCTCGGGACGTGTCGTCGCCGGACCGGCGCCCCGGCCGCTCGATGTGTTGCCCTCAAAGCTGGACAACGGTCGAGTCCTTGTCGTGTTCAAGGAATTCAAATCAGGTGTCTCGAAGCAAATTGAACTGTAGCGGGTGGCACAGCGATTCACGTGTATGCAGGGGGCCTATGAATGAGGTGATTTACGGAGCACATGTTCGTACAGCTGTGAACCGCCTATGTCTACGGACGGTTGTCTTCGCGCTGGTCATCACGTTGACCACCGTACTGATTGCCGATGCCGCGGGATTGCAAGCCCACGGTGCGAAGGCGAAGAGCGGTTCGTCAGGTGGAAAGTCGGCAGGAGCACCCATTTCAGCAGTCCTCACTGACGCACCTATCGTGCCACCACGCATCACGCGCCGACAGGCGACTAAGGTCGTAGTCGAACTTGAAGTCAGCGAGGTCACTTTGCCGATGGCGGACGGCGTGGAATACACCTTCTGGACCTTTGGCGGAAAAGTTCCGGGCAAATTCATTCGGGTGCGTCAGGGCGACACCGTCGAGTTCCACCTCACGAACCATCCCGATAGCCGGTTCCCTCACAACATCGACCTCCACGCGGTGACCGGCCCCGGCGGCGGAGCCGCCAGCAGCAACACGGCGCCGGGCCGTCGTACGCAATTCACGTTCAAGGCGCTCAATCCCGGGCTGTATGTCTATCACTGCGCGACGGCACCGGTCGGCGAGCACGTCGCCAATGGGATGTACGGATTGATTCTGGTCGAGCCCCCAGGGGGATTATCTCCAGTCGAGCGTGAATACTATGTGGTGCAAGGCGATTTTTATACCAAGGGACCGCACCATGATAAAGGTCATCAGCCCTTCGATATGGAAAAAGCGACCGATGAGCATCCGACGTATGTCGTATTCAACGGCGCCGAGGGATCCTTGTTGGGAGCAAACGCGTTGAAAGCCACAGTGGGGGAGCGCGTTCGTCTCTTCGTGGGAAATGGCGGTCCGAACCTCGTCTCGAGCTTTCATGTGATCGGCGAGATTTTCGATCGGGTCTATATGGAGGCCGGCACCCGGTATTCCGAGCACATTCAAACGACACTCATTCCCGCAGGAGGCGCCGCCATCGTCGAATTTAAGGTGGACGTGCCGGGTTCCTACAAACTGGTCGACCATTCAATTTTACGGGCGTTCAACAAAGGTGCGCTGGGCGAGTTGAAGGTGGAAGGGCCGGAGGCCAAGGCGGTGTATTCCGGAAAGCAGGCGGAATCGGACTATCAGCCGAAAAGTGGCGTAATAAGCAAAGCTGCCATGGCCGCCCCTTCGGCAGCCTCCGGCGCCGGTGGTCAGACCCTGTATCAGACATACTGCGTGGGCTGTCATCAGGCCGAAGGACAGGGCATTTCTGGAACATTTCCACCGCTCGCAAAATCTGATTACGTGTTGGGCGACACCTCCCGGTCAATCGAGACGGTCGTCAACGGACTTCATGGACCCATTGAGGTGAATGGGCAACAGTACAACGGCACCATGCCGCCAATGGGACACCTCAAGGATGAAGAGATCGCACAGATTTTGAGTTACGTGCGGAGTTCCTGGGGCAACGCGGCACATCCTGTATCGGCGGCGGACGTAGCAGCCGTGCGGGCGAAAATCTCCCACTAAAGAGGTGATGGGCATGAATCGATGGGTGTTGGCGGCATGGTATGCAGGACTGGCTCTTGGACTACTCATGTGGCAGCCGCCTGCCGCCGGGGCTTCGGGAGATTCCGCAACAGGGAAGGGTGTCTATGAAAAGCACTGCCTTGTCTGCCATGGGCCGCAGGGGAAAGGGGATGGACCGGCTGGCAGGATGCTCAAGCCGCCGGCCGGAGATTTCACCGGAGCCGACAGTAAGAAAAAGTCAGAGGGCGATTTGAGGATAATCGTCGAAAATGGCAAACCCGGCACAGCCATGGGGCCGTGGAAGAGTCAGTTGTCTCAACCTGAGCTGAACGACCTCATGACCTATGTGATGACGCTGAGAAAGTAGTTGCACGCCACCACCTGTCAGGAATGTGATAATGCCATCCCGCGTGTATGCATGGCTGGATAGCCGGCTGAAACTGGCGTCTCTCGAAAAGACATTATTGAACGAGCCTATTCCCGGCGGAGCGAGCTGGATCTATGTTTTCGGCTCGGCCACGCTCTTTCTCTTTCTCCTCCAAGCCATCACCGGCATGTTTCTCGCTGTGTATTACGCACCGGTGCCCGATCATGCCTATGACAGTGTGCAGTTCATCGAACAGCAGGTGACGTTTGGCTGGTTTGTCCGCGGGCTTCATCACTGGGGTGCATCGGGGATGGTGATTGCGATCGGCCTGCACATGCTGCAAGTGTTTCTCTATGGCGCCTTCAAACCACCCCGGGAAATGATGTGGATGGTGGGCGTCGTGCTGTTTCTGCTGGTGATGGCGTTTGCCTTCACCGGCTATCTGCTTCCCTGGGATCAAACCGCCTACTGGGCCACACAAGTGGGAATTAATATGGTGGGCACGGTCCCGCTTGTGGGCGATTTTCTCGTCAGGGTGATGCGTGGCGGGGAGACGCTGGGCGCCTTGACCCTTTCGAGATTCTTCGCCGTGCATGTGCTGTTCTTGCCGGCGCTTATCGTGATCGGAATTGTCGTGCATCTTTTTATCCTTCGGCGAGTCGGACCGGCCGGCCCATGGGATGAGCGCAAAGCGGCGGCCACAAAAGAGCCCTTTTATCCTCGTCAAGTTTACATGGATGCAGTCGTGATGGTCGCCGTGTTCCTCATACTCGCAGTCTTGGCCTGGTTCGTGCCGTTTCCGCTGGCAGACAAAGCCAATCCTGCGGACACCAGTTTTGTTCCGGTACCTGAATGGTATTTCCTCTTCTATTATGAGTTGCTGAAGTACATCCATGGCCCGCTGGAACCGTTGGCGACGTGGGTGTTGCCGGTGATCGTCGTCCTGGTGATGTTGTTCTGGCCTTTTCTCGACCGGCAAAAACATGTCCGTGCTCCAGCCTCGCGACCGGTAGGGATGGCCATTGCCGCCGTGTTTCTCGTTACTGTCTTCTCGCTCTTGGGCATCTCGTTGAAGAATCTTTATGGGATGAAGCGCACCGATCCTGCGATTGCACATGGTCAGGCGCTCTATGCGAATCTCGGCTGTGCCGGATGTCATCGCATCCATGGCAATGGGGGAGCGATTGGACCGGATCTGTCTTATGAGGGCGACGTGCGCCCGGACCGCGACTGGCATCTCAAGCATTTCCGAGATCCGCAAGCACTGTCGCCCGGCTCAATTATGCCCAAGTTTCCTTTGACGGAAACGGAGCTCCAAGACCTGACGAGCTACATGGTGAGCCTGAAGCGGACCGCCTGAAATCAATGCGAAGCGGCCCCTCCCTTGACGATGTCGGGATGGCGATTGTATAAGAAACACCCCTTCCTCAAAGCCGGAGAGCGTATGGACCTTGCACTCACAGGCCGTCTCCTGGCTCAATCAGCGGCATGGGTCCTGGTAAGCCTGTCCGCATCGGCGCTCGTTCACTGCAAAGGGGAAACGGCTTCTGCCCCTCCTCCTCCGTTGGTCCAAGTTGAAGTGGCGAACGTCATCCAGAAAGATGTGCCGATTCTCATGGAGTGGGTCGGGACCACGGACGGCTCAAACAATGCGCTTATTCGGGCACAGGTCGGCGGGTATCTCATGAAACGGCCTTACACAGAAGGGTCTTTCGTGAAGAAGGGTGAGCTCTTGTTCCAACTGGATCCTAGCAAATTCCAGACCGCCTTGGATCAGGCGCTGGGTGATCTGGCGAAGGCTCAAGCCCAGTTCATGAAAACCAAGCAGGATGTTGAGCGTGATACGCCCCTTGCTAGGGAAGGCGCCGTGAGTCAAAAAGAATTAGATGACTCGATTCAAGCGCATGCGGCGACAAAAGGGTCGGTCGCTGCGGCGCGAGCGGCCGTGGATCAGGCGAAGCTGAATCTGTCATGGACGAAAATTCGAGCACCGATCGACGGCGTCGTTGGCATTTCAAAAGCGCAGATCGGCGACCTCATCGATGCCAACAGCGAATTGACCTCCATGTCGACATTAGACCCGATCAGAGTCTATTTTCCCGTGAGTGAGCAGGAATATCTTGAGGCCGCGGATAAGGTCCAACAGGGCTACAAAGACCGGCAAGACGGAAAGGAGTATAGCGGAGCACTACTGGAACTCATCCTGGGAGGGGAGAAAGTCTATCCGCACAAGGGGCAATTCTTTCTGGTCGACCGCCAGGTCGACGTGAAGACCGGCACGATTCGCGTTGCCGCACTCTTTCCTAACCCCAACAACCTGTTGAGGCCCGGTCAATTTGCGCGCGTACGCGCGGTCACGAAGACCAAGGAGAAGGCGATCCTCGTGCCCCAGCGGGCCGTGACGGAGATGCAGGGGAGTCACCAGGTTGCCGTTGTCACTCCCGAAAACAAAGTCGACATCCGTCCTGTGAAGATTGGACAGCGGTCCGGCAATCTCTGGATTATTGATCAGGGACTCAAGCCAGGCGAGCGCGTCGTGGTCGAAGGGTTGCAGAAAGTCAAAGCCGGTATGACCGTGAGCCCAAAGCCGTTCCAAGACCAGCCGGAAGAGAAAGCCGAAAAAATCGGATGATGGTGGGTGGGTCTGATCGCTTCCACTGCCACTAACGCACCCTTTCCTCTCTATGGCTAGATTTTTTATCAACAGGCCGATCGTTGCCATGGTGATCTCGATCATCATGGTGATTCTCGGCGTGATCGCGATGGTGCAACTGCCGATCGCGCAGTTCCCAAACATCGCTCCTCCCGAAATTCTGCTGCAAGCGACCTACGTCGGAGCCGATGCCGTCACCGTGGAAAAATCGGTTGCCACTCCCATCGAGCAATTGATGAGCGGTGTGGACAACATGATTTACATGTACTCGGTGAACGCCAACAACGGTCAGATGACGTTGCGGGTGGACTTCGACATCAACACAAGGCCCAACGACGATCAGATTCTGGCGCAGATGCGGTATACCCAGGCGGAATCCCAATTGCCTGCCGACGTGAAGAATTTCGGCGTCACCATTAAGAAGGCCACGACCAGCCCCCTTGCGTTGTTCTCCCTCTATTCACCCAACGGCAGCTACGACGCCACCTTCTTGGCGAACTATGGCTATGTGAACATCAATGACCCCATGACCCGTGTGCCGGGCATCGGACAGGTGCAGATTTTCGGCGCAGGTCAATATGCGATGCGATTCTGGGTGCGGCCCGACCACCTCGCGAAACTGGGCATCACCGTCACCGAAATTACGAACGCCATTAAGGCTCAAAACACGGTGAATCCGGCAGGGCAGGTCGGTGCCGAACCGGTGCCACCCGGACAAGAGTTTACCTATAGCGTGCGTGCCCAGGGCCGTCTGGAGTCGGAAGAGGAATTCGGCAACATCGTGATCCGCGCCAATCAGGATGGGTCGATGGTTCGATTGAGGGACGTGGCCCGCATCGAGCTCGGCGCACAGATGTACAACATCATCGGCAGAATGAATGGCAAGCCTGCCGCGATCATCGCCATCTATCAACTTCCCGGCTCCAACGCCATTCAGACGATGGACGCGGCGACCAAGTTGATGGAGGAGATGAAAACCAGATTCCCAGCCGATCTCGACTATGTGACGTCGCTCGATACCACTCAGGCCGTGCGCGAAGGCATCAACGAGATCGTTCATACCCTGTTTGAAGCCCTGATTCTGGTGATTATCGTCGTCTATATTTTTCTCCAGGGATGGCGTCCGACGTTGATTCCGATGCTCGCCGTGCCGGTCTCATTAATCGGGACGTTTATGCTATTCCCGCTGCTCGGATTTTCCATCAACACCCTGTCGTTGCTCGGCCTGGTGTTGGCGATCGGCCTGGTCGTCGACGACGCCATCGTGGTCGTCGAAGCCGTCGAACACCATATTGAGCATGGCCTATCGCCGAAGGAGGCCAGTCTCAAAGCGATGGAGGAAGTTTCGGGACCGGTGATCGCCATCGCACTTATTCTTGCCGCCGTGTTCGTTCCGACCGCATTCATCCCCGGGATTACCGGGCGACTCTATCAGCAGTTTGCGGTCACCATCGCGCTGTCTGTGGTGATCTCGGCGTTCAACGCGCTGACGCTGAGTCCGGCACTCTCAGCACTCTTATTGCGGCCGAGAAAGCCGGCGAGAGGGCCGCTTGGTCTCTTTTTCGGCTGGTTCAATAGATGGTTCGGACGTGCGACGGACGGGTACGTGAGTGTCTGCGGCCATCTCATCCGAAAAGCCGGCCGCTCAATGGTGTTTCTGCTGATGGTGGCCATCGTGGCGGGCGGGCTCGGGTCGCAGCTGCCGAGCGGTTTTCTCCCGATGGAGGACCAAGGGTACGTCTATCTCAACGTTCAACTCCCCGAGGCCTCCTCTCTTCAACGCACCGATGAAGTCTGTAGAAAGATTGAGGCCATTTTACAATCGACACCCGGTATTCAGTATGCCTCGACGGTCGTGGGATTTAGTCTGTTGAGCACGGTGAGCACGACCTACAATGCGTTTTTCTTCGTGACCCTGGCTCCGTGGGAAGAACGCAAGAAACCGGAAGAACAGCTTCCTGCGATCTTCAAAACTGTCAATGCTCGTCTCGCCGAGTTGCCTGAGGCGAAAGCGTTCCTGTTTCCTCCGCCCGCCATCCCCGGAGTGGGCACGTCCGGCGGTGTGTCCTTCGTGTTGGAAGACCGAGCCGGCCGGGACATCGAATTCCTTGCAGACAACACTCAGAAATTCATGGAAGCGGCCAGAAAGCGTCCTGAGCTTGCGAGAGTGGACACGACATTTATTCCCGCCGTGCCGCAAGTGTTTGCCAGAGTGGATCGTGACAAGGTGTTGAAGCAAGGCGTGAATCTGTCCGACGTCTATCAGACTCTGCAGTCGTTCATGGGCGGCGTCATGGTGAACTTCTTTAATCGGTTCGGACGTGTCTGGCAGGTCTACGTGCAGGCGGAAGGTGAGTTTCGCACGCAGGCAGAAAATGTCGGGCAGTTTTACGTCCGGAACGGGAACGGCGATATGGTCCCGCTCTCAGCATTAGTGACCATGGACATCTTCCATGGCCCGGAGTTCACCATGCGCTACAACGAGTATCGTTCGGCGCAACTGATCGCAGGGGCGGCGCCAGGATACAGTTCGGGGCAAGCGATGAAGGCTGTGGAAGAGGTGTTCGCGAGCTCGATGCCGGAGGGCATGGGACTCGATTACCTGGGCATGTCTTTTCAAGAGAAAGTGGCAGCGGAGGGCATACCGGCAACGGTGATTTTCGGTTTCTCGCTCCTCTTCGTGTTTTTGATCCTCGCGGCGCAGTATGAAAGCTGGGCCTTGCCGTTCAGCGTGCTGCTCGGAACGCCTATCGCCGTGTTCGGAGCCTTCGGCGCCTTATGGCTGCTGAAAGTGGTGGCGCCTCAAGCGAGCGAGAACGACGTGTTCACACAAATTGGGCTGGTGATGTTGATCGGCTTGGCGGCCAAGAACGCCATCCTGATCGTGGAGTTCGCGAAAGTTGAGTATGAAAAAGGGAAGTCGATCGCCGAGGCCGCTTTGGCCGGGGCGCGGTTGCGACTTCGTCCGATCTTGATGACCGCGTTCGCCTTCATTCTGGGGGTGCTTCCCCTGGTCATGGCGACGGGCGCCGGGGCGCATGGGCGAGTCCTTTTGGGACTCACTGTCTTCGGCGGGATGTTGGCCGCAAGCCTGATTGCGATTTTTCTTATTCCGGTCACGTTCTACGTCGTCGAGAGTCTGGTGCATCGGGGTGGGAAGCATGCTGCCCCGCCTCCAACGGTCCCTCCGGCCGGATCGGCTCACAAGACGAGTGATGGTGAATTGTCCCGTGGAGTGCCGAGGCCTGCGTTGTCTCCGACTCACGCTCGTGAACGTGAAAGCTATTAAGGAGCCCTGACATGGGAACATATCCTTGGCGATCTGCGTTCCTCATAAGCCTCGGGCTTATGTTGATAGTGAGCGCAGTGAGCGCCTGCAAAATGGGACCTGACTATGTTCGCCCTGAAACCCCAAAGGCAGACGCGTGGCGTGTCCCGGCTTCAACGGCCGAATCCATTGCAAACCTGGCCTGGTGGGACCTCCTCAAGGACAAGCAACTACAAGAACTGATCCGGATCGCGCTTGCAGAGAATCAGGATGTGCGGACGGCGGTTGCGAACGTCGAGCAGTACCGGGCTCAAGTCATCATGACCAAATGGGACTTGGCTCCAGCCTTGTCCTATGGCGCCACCGCATTCCTGTACCAAACATCGGGAGGCAATGCGACGACGATTCCCGGCGGCGGCGGAGCGATTGTGTTGCCCGGAACAGCGGGGGGAGACACCACGACCTTTTCGAACACCATCGGGTTCGGCAGTTTGAAATGGGAGATCGACCTTTGGGGGCGACTCCGTCGCGCGGTGGAATCATCCCAGGCGCAAATGTTTGCACAGGAAGAGAATCAACGAGCGGTGATTCTCGGTTTGGTGGGGGGCGTCAGTGAAGCCTACTTTTCTCTGCGGTCGCTCGACCTGCAGGTGGATATTACGAAACGCACCCTGAAAACATGGGAAGA
>DASTJX010000079.1:0-12208 GCA_035716265.1 Nitrospira sp. | reverse complement strand
GAGGTATTGCTTCACCTGGGCCCCTCGGGATTCCAGGCTTGGAGGATATTGTGCCGGAGCCGGGCTCGATCCTGCGAGGAGAGCGGTGGTGTTTGATGGTGCCGGCACAACGTCACGGTGTCGCGTAGCGAGGCAATAAATTCCTCACAGTTGGGGCAGGCTCCGACATGCCGCCGCAGCTCGGCGCAAATATCCTCAGCCAATTCGTCGTCGATGTATGCGGATAATTGTCGTAAAATATCGAGACACCGGGCCTCTCCCGGTTGATGGGGATGAGAGGCGGTCGAAGCGATGTGTCCACGAGCCGGTTTCTTCTTGGTCATGAGCCGCTCCTTCGTGGCCGCCAGCCTTTCGCGTCCGAACGTGGATGCTCTTGAGTGATTCCCCTACCGCTCAGCTCCCGCCTGACAAACAGCCGTGCTCGATGCAGGCGGGATTTGACCGCTCGTTCGCTCAGTCCCATAATCCCGGAGACTTCTTTTGCGCTCACCCCTTCCATATCGCGCAGCACCAGCGCCATCCGATACTTCTTGGGCAGCTTGTTGATGGCTTGATCGAGCGCCTCGCGCAATTCCTTGTTTTCGAGCGCCTCCTCCGGCGTCAGACCCTCGATTGGAATCTGCAAGCGGAATTCGCCGTCAGAGGTCGGGATGAATTCTTCGAGCGAAAGCTCCCGCTCAGGGGCGCCTTTTCGCTTGCGTCGCATGCGCATGGCAGCCCGCGACGCAATGGTATACAGCCACGTGGAAACTTGAGCGTCGCCGCGAAATGCGTTCATGCCGCGAAAGGCATTCAGAAAGGTCTCCTGAACGAGGTCGTTCGCCGACTCCATGTCTCCGCAAAGCCGATAAGCGTAGCGATACACGAGATCAACATGGTCCCGATACAGCTTATCAAACGCATCAGGTGTTTTGGCAAATGGAGCGAGCGGGACCATCGTCAGGGGAGTCTAGGGAGTCGGACCGGAGGCTGTCAAACAGGGCTCAGAACCGTGTGGTCGTGGCTGTCGCCGGCGCTGCGGTGCTTCTTGCCGCGGGCTTGGCTGTCTTTAGCACTTCGACGTTCACACGTCCGTCGTCAATATGCAAAGTCAGAGTGTGTCCCACCTTCACAGGCGGTATCCCGATCTTGGAGTTGATCATGACGACGCCGACCGGTGTCCTGAAGAATACGAAGTTCGATTTCAGTTTTGAGACCGAACCCGACAAGAGAACATGGGCGGAAGATCCGGCCGGAGGAGTCTGGCTGATTTGGAGATCGAATTGCAGATCATGGACGCCGATGATCGTCTGTGACTCATCCACTTCGACTGTCAATTGATCGCCTTCATGATATGCCGCGAGCTTGGTTTCCTGGGTGCCATAATGGACTATCTGTTCGCCGTCGGCGGTCCAGCAGCGCAGGGTCTTGGATGAATCCGGGCCGGGCGTCATCGGGCCGGTGAGATACCGGTGAACGAGCGATCCATCGCTGCGTTTGCGAATCTCGACGGCGACGTTGCGGTCATGCACCCAGAACGAGACCTCGTGCGAGGCTTTCAAGTCTTTCAACGTCGTCTTGGAACTCAGCGTCAGCAGTCCAACCGGTGTTTTCAAGAACACGATTCCTGCCTTTGTCCGCCAGACGGTGCCCTTCAACGCGATGGAAGGGTCCATCTCTACAGGCTGAGAATCCGGTTGAGAGTCGGGTGCAGGCGTCTGGGCAGGTGCGTCACCGTCATTGGCCTGCCCCACCTCGGCAGCACAAAGCGCACCGGGCGAAGAGCCGGCCGCGAGACTGCAGATGAACAGCAGCAGCCGAAGCGGCAACAGCCGCCGCGGATTGTTGAAATCGAGACTGATAAGCTGTGAAGTCTTCATTGACGACAGTGACTGCGCGAATTAACCACGATGATGTCGTGGAGTCAAGCTGAAAGCCCTCGCGTTCTGTTGTTGATCGACGCGTGCATGCCACTAATGCACCGGTTCTTCGCTATTTTTTTCTGACGAGCAGGCGGAGAGGCGTGCCTGCGAATCCGTACGTTTCGCGGATTTGGTTTTCAAGGAAGCGGAGATAGGTCGGCGTGATATTGTCCGGATGGCCGACGAAGAGCGCAAACACAGGAGGTCTGACCGCCACTTGAGTCATGAAGGCTGATTTCGTGATTGCCGCCGGTTTTCCTTTCCGCACCGGTAGTGGATGCACGGCCAAGATATTTTGCAGGAACTGATTGAGCTGGCCGGTGGGGATGCGCTTCGAAAATGATTGAAAGACCTGATCGATGAGCGGGAAAAGCCGGCGGAGAGAATCCGGTCGTACCGCCGCCCCGAAGAGCACAGGCGCCCACGAGAGAAACGGAAATCGCCGTTTTAAGTCCTTTTCAAATTTCTGCTTGGCCAGCGGGTCGGCCTCCCGCCGGTCCCATTTGTTGGCCAACAACACGCAGGCACGCCCCTGTCGTATCACCACGCCGGCGATCTTGGTGTCTTGTTCCGTCACGCCTTCTTCGGCATCGAGCAAGAGGACGGCGACGTCTGACCGTCCGATGGCCCGAAGCGAACGTGCGACGCTGTGGCCTTCGATTCCGCGATCAACCTTCCCCCGACGCCTGATGCCGGCCGTGTCGGTGAACAAATACCGACGGCCATCATAGACAGCCAGCGAGTCGATGGCATCCCTCGTCGTTCCCGGTACGTCGCTGACGACGACGCGCTCCTCGCCGAGGACGGCATTGACCAGGGTGGATTTGCCGACGTTCGGCCGTCCGACGACGGCGATGCGAGGCATCCCATGTGGTCCTGTTTGCTCTTCCGGCGCCGGGAGCAGCGGGTAAATGGCATCGAGTAGTTCGGAGATTCCGATGCCATGCTCCGCTGAGACGGGGAACAGCTGCTCGATTCCAAGTTGATAAAAATCCGCGACCAACGGCTCCACCTTCGGGGTATCGATTTTGTTGACCGCGACGAACAGCGGCTTTGTCGTCCCACGCAAAAGTTGAACGACCTCACGGTCTTGAGGCATCAATCCGGTCCGTCCGTCCATGAGCAGAATCAGAATCTCCGCTTCCTCAATGGCCAGTTCGGACTGACGTTTGATCAGCGCCAGCATGCCTTCCGATGCGGACGGTTCAAGCCCACCCGTATCGACAAGACGAAAGGGGCGGTTTCGGTAGTTCGCATCGGCATAGTTCCGGTCCCGTGTCACTCCCGGCACATCGTCCACGATCGCTGTTTTTGTCCCAAGAATCCGGTTGAACAACGTGGATTTGCCCACGTTCGGTCGTCCGATGATGGCGACTGTGGGAGCCACGATCGTCGGCTGGGGGCTGAGCACTGAAGGCGTGGGTGTTGGATCAGTAGTGGACACGGTGATCGGACCGTAGCACAGCATTTTTCTCAAAGACAACCCGTCTCGTCTTCCTTTCGACGCTTCGATATACTCTGCTTATGATTCAGCAACAATCACATTACGATCTCCCCACATGGTGAATTGGGACCGGATCGACGACGTGCTTCTGGACATGGACGGCACGTTGCTCGATCGCCATTTCGACAATTTCTTTTTTGAGGAAGAGCTCCCCCGCCGCTATGCGGCGGCGCAGGGCCTCTCATTCGAAGCTTCTCGCGCGTGCTTGATGGCGATGTATCGGTCGGTTGAAGGCCAACTCGCCTGGACGGACTTGCATTACTGGAGCGACCGGGTCGGCATCGATGTTGTGGCGATGCACAAGGAACTGGACCACATGATCGGTTTCTTGCCGGGAGCCGAGGGCTTCCTACAGGAGCTTCGGACCAGAGGCAAACGGATTATTGTGGTGACGAATGCGCATCAGGCGGGTGTGGCGGTCAAATCGGCCAAGACCGGTCTCAGCCGATATGTCGATCGGATCGTGGACGCCTTCGAAGTGGGTTATCTCAAGATGCGATCGGAATACTGGCCGGCCTGCCGACGGCTGCTAAAATTTGATCCAGTGCGGTCTCTCTATATCGATGATGACGAGAGTTGCCTCCATGCAGCCAAGCAATATGGCATCGGGTCGATCATCCACAGCGCAAAATCCAGTTCGCAGTTACCGGCCGTCTATTCCACCAATTTCGCATCCGTCGAACGCCTCTCGACACTTCTGAACGGCACATTGTAAGCGTGCTCACTTATGTCCTGCGCGCGTGGCCTTGATACATCTCCCCGATGATGCGTGGCACATGCGGAATGTGAAAGCGGCTGAGGTCCGTGAGGTGGAATCCACTTCGCTCGATGAGCAGATCGATCTGGCGGTTCAGATGACAGCCGCATGCAATGAGGTTTTGAACTGGATTGAGTCGATCCTGCCAGGCGGCGATGCGCGCCTCCCGGCTGCGTCCATGCTCAAGAAAGAGAAACACGCCTTGTGGTTTGAGCACCCTTCTGATCTCGCGAAGGGCTTTCAATGGATCGGGAATGGTGCAGAGCGTCCACGTACTGACGATAGAGTCAAATCGTCGTTCGGGAAACGGGAGTGATTCCGCAGTGAGCTGCTCCATGTGAACAGGAAAGGCCGCTTGCGCGACTCGCGCTCGCACCCTGCTTGGCAGGAAGCCGGCAGGGTCCACCATCCAAAGCTGCGAAACCGTTGCGGGGTAGTGGGGCAGGTTCAGTCCGGTGCCGAAGCCGATTTCCAAGACATCGCCGTGTGCGTCCTTGAGCAGATCTTCACGCAGGCCCTGCCACACCTGGCCGCTCATGACCCAGTCCATGAGGCGGGGAAACACGTGCTGGCCGTACAACCCCATCGGGGATGCAGTATAGCAAAGCGGTCCTGATGAGGCCCGCCGAATGTTGTTGCGTTCGAGAAGTCTGTGTTAGAGTCCTTCCTCTTCCAGACCGATCCCGACCGCATGAGTAAGACCTACGATCATCACGCCATTGAAGCGAAGTGGCAGGCCTACTGGGAAGCGCATCGCCCGTTCAAGGCGGTTGAAGATGCGGCCAAGCCCAAATTTTACTGCCTGGACATGTTTCCCTATCCCTCCGGGTCGGGCCTTCATGTCGGCCATCTCGAAGGCTATACGGCGACCGATATCGTCTCCCGGTATAAACGGATGAAGGGCTTCAACGTGCTGCATCCCATGGGATGGGACGCCTTCGGATTGCCTGCTGAGCAGTATGCGGTGAAGACCGGTATCCATCCGGCCATCACGACGGCGCAGAATATTGCCACCTTCAAACGGCAGATGAAACGTGTCGGATTGTCGTACGACTGGGACCGCGAACTGAGTACGACGGACCCCGGCTATTACCGGTGGACGCAATGGATCTTCCTGCAATTGTTCATGCGAGGCCTGGCCTACGTCGCGGAAGTTCCCGTCAACTGGTGTCCGGCGCTGGGAACGGTGTTGGCCAACGAAGAGATCGTCGACGGCAAAAGTGAAGTTGGCGGCTTCGACGTCATCCGCAAGCCCATGCGCCAGTGGGTGCTCAAAATTACGGCCTATGCGGACCGGTTGCTTGACGATTTGTCGCTGGTGCAGTGGCCGCCCAGCACCCTGGAGATGCAGAAGAATTGGATCGGGCGTTCCATTGGTGCGGAAGTGGAATTCGGTCTTCAAGGTATCAACGGAACGATCAGAATATTTACGACGAGGCCTGATACCTTGTTTGGCGCGACGTATATCGTCCTCGCCCCGGAGCATCCGCTTGTCGAGGTCGTGACGCCCGCCACCGAGCGTGCCGCTGTCAACGCCTATCGCCAGGCGGCCGCCCGCAAAAGCGATTTACAGCGGCAAGAGCTGGACAAAGAGAAGACGGGAGTGTTCACCGGAGGCTATGCCATCAATCCGGTCAATCAGGAGCGGCTTCCCATCTGGATCGCCGATTACGTTCTGATGGGCTACGGCACCGGTGCCATTATGGCCGTCCCGGCGCACGATGTGCGCGACTGGGCATTCGCGAAGACCTATCACTTGCCCATTCGAGAAGTCATTGCAGGCGGCGATGTGCAGAAGGAGGCCTTCGTCGAGACCGACAAAGGGGTGGTCGTCAATTCGACATCGCCCGACGGACGCTTCTCGATTGACGGACTCGCGCCGGTTGATGCCATTCCCAAGATCACTGCATGGCTTGAATCCGTTGGGACAGGGCGCAAGTCCGTCAATTACAAGCTTCGCGACTGGCTGTTCGCCCGCCAGCGCTATTGGGGAGAGCCGTTTCCCATCGTATGGGTGGATGGCGAAGCCAGACCCCTCCCGGAAGAACAATTGCCGCTTGCGCTGCCTGAAACGAAGAATTTCACCCCGTCAGGCAACGGGGAGAGCCCGCTGGCCAACCTGGAACATTGGCTCAAAACGACAGACCCGAAGAGCGGGGAGCCGGCGCGGCGCGAAACCAATACCATGCCGCAATGGGCCGGGTCCTGCTGGTACTATTTGCGTTTTCTCGATCCGAAAAACAACGAGCAGGTCGTCGACCCCGGGAAAGAACAGTATTGGATGCCGGTCGACCTCTACATTGGTGGCAGCGAGCATGCTGTCCTGCATCTCCTGTATTCCCGATTCTGGCATAAGGTCCTGTTCGATATCGGCGTCGTGTCGACACCGGAGCCGTTCAAGAAGCTCGTTCACCAAGGCATCGTGTTGGGTGAGGACAATCAGAAGATGTCCAAGTCCCGCGGCAACGTCGTGAACCCCGATGAGATGATCGATCGCTTCGGCGCCGACGCCGTTCGACTCTATGAAATGTTCATGGGACCATTGGAAGCCATGAAGCCCTGGAGTACGCGAGGCGTAGAGGGCGTCACCCGCTTTCTCGAACGGGTCTGGCGTTTGATGGTCGACGAGGCAGGCCAACTCTCGTCTGCGATCGTCGACTCCGTCCCTCCAGTCGAGCAACAGCGGATCCTCCATCAAACGATCAAGAAGGTCACCGAAGACATCGAACATCTTCGATTCAACACGGCCATCTCTCAGATGATGGTCTTCACCAATGAGATGACCAAGCTTCCTCAGCGACCACGGACCTTGATTGAGCCATTTCTGCTGCTCCTGTCCCCATTTGCTCCTCATCTGACGGAAGAACTATGGTCGATCTTAGGAAACCGCCCGAGCATCTCTCAGCAACCGTGGCCTTCCTTTGATCCGGCGCTGACGGTGAGTGATCGGTTGACCATCCCGGTTCAGGTGAACGGCAAGCTGCGGGGAAAACTCGAGGTGAGTGCCGATGCCGATCGCCAGCAGGTTGAGGATTTGGCCCGACGAGTGGCTGCAGAATGGCTGACGGGGAAAGAGCTGAAAAAAGTCATCTATGTCGAGAAAAAACTCATCAACTTTGTCGTCAAATGACCGCGGTGAGCTGAGGAATCGCAAACGAATGCACAGACGCGCAGCCAGTCAGATCCACTCGCTTGTCGCATTGAGTGCTCGACTCTCAATTCTGTCTCTCTGCCTGCCACTGTTGGTCAGCTGCGGCTATCAATTTCGAGTTGAAGGACCCGGTCCCACGATAGGAGGAACGGCCTCCGCAGTGCCGTCGGCGCCTCCGCCTCGCGTAGTGATTCGCCCATTGAGGAATGCGACCTTCGAGCCTAATCTTGAATCGCGGTTTACAAATTATCTCCGACATGAGTTTTCATCAGGCAGCGGTGCGCAGGTAGTGCCTGACGGTGAAGCGGCGGACCTGGTACTGTCTGGAGACATCCTGGCGGTCATCCTGCCGACTCTCAGCTTTACGCAAACCACGACGTTGGAAAGCCGGGCAGAGGTGATCGTGTCTGTCAAAGTTGAAGAGACGAGAACAAAGCGACTGGTTTGGGCTCATGTCGCAAAGGGCGCATCGGAGTTTTATGTGACTCCCGATTTGCAGTTCAACCGGGTGCTCCAAAACCGGGCCGTGGAGCAGGCGGGGAGATATATTGCCGAGGATCTTGCGTCCCGATTTTTGCTGCAGCTGGAATCCGGCCAATTGTCAAAGCCGGTCGTCGATGCTCAGCCGGAGCAAAAACCCTAACGGTATTCGTTATGCCTCAAACACTCACCGTCTCTCAGTTGCCCGCGCACCTCGCCAAGGTGGTGGCACCGCTCTATGCCGTGATCGGCGAGGAAGACCTCCTCAGAGACACCGCCTTGGCGCTCATCAAGCAAGCGGTGCTTGGAGCGGAGGGGAATGATTTTAATTGCGATCTATTCTTTGGTGATGAGGCAGAGGGAGCAGAGATTGCAGCCTGTGCGTCCGAGGTCGCCGTGTTCGCGCCGCGTCGACTCGTGATCGTGAAGGCGGCGGATAAGCTTGCTGCCAAACAATGTGAACCGCTGCTGCCCTATCTCAAGGGTCCCAATGACACGACGACTGTAGTCTTTGTTGCCGCAAAACTCGACGGCAGGCTGAAATTCAGCCAGGCTGTCATCCAGGCGTCACTCGTCGTGGATTGTGGTCCGCTCAAGGATCCGCAGTTGTTTCCCTGGTTGAAGCAGGAGGCGGATCGCTTAGGCGTCCGGATCGACGAAGAGGCGCTGCATGTGCTCAGGGAGGTCTCGGGCGGATCGCTCTTTGCTGTGAGGCGGGAATTGGAGAAGTTGGCGTCATATGTGCCAGCCGATCGTGCTGCGACGGCAGCCGATGTCGCGGCATTGCGCGGTACTCAACCGGGCGCCTCGGTCTTTGACCTGGCCGCTGCCATCGGCGCGCAACAGCGGGGCACAGCGCTGGCCATTCTAGCCCGCAATCTCGAGGCAGGCGAAGCGCCCTTGCGGATTCTGGGTTCTTTGGTCTGGCAGTATCGCCGGCTCTGGAAGGTCAAGGAATTGGTCAGACAGGCCGGCCGTGAAGGCGAGGCGGCCAGAATGCTTAGGATGGACCCCTATAGGATCCGCCCCTTCCTCGGGCAATTTTCTGAAACACACTTGAGGGAGGCGTTCCGGTTGTTTTTGGAGACTGATCAAAAACTGAAGGGTGGTAGCGGAGGGAAGCCGGCGATGCTGCTCGATCAGCTGATGTTCAAGCTGTGTAACCGCCCACAGCCGCGCTCGCCTGCTGCTCCGGCGCCGCGAGGGAGGACCTTGTCGAATGTTCGAACGGTTAGCGTGACGCGACCAAAGAATTGACGTGTCTGGTCAGTCGCGAAATGCGGCGGGATGCGGTATTGGGTTTGAGGACGCCCTTGCTGACGGCTTTACTGAGAGCCGATGTCGCGATTTGCAACGAGGCCTTGGCTTCGTCGGCCTTCTTGTCAGTGACCGCCGCGTGCACCTTTTTCACCAGGCTTTTCACGGCACTGAGAGCGGCGCGGTTGCGAGCCTGCCGCTTTTCTGCCTGACGGGCCCGCCGGATCGTCGATTTATGGATGACTGGCATAGGAAACTCCTGTACAAAGGAACGCACTTGTAGCATAGGCTTCAGCGGATCGTCAAGGTGGGCAGAGCTTAAACGTGGTGTGGGAGGATTCTGCAGTGAAAGTCGTCGCGCGTGACCGGTTGATTCTTGCCTTGGATTTACCTTCGGCGGTGGATGCCGAACGATTGATGGATCAGGTGCAGGATCAAGTCACCTTCGTCAAGGTGGGGCTCGAGCTCTATACAGCGGCTGGCCCGGAAATCGTGCAGCGTCTCCTCAAGCGGGGCAAACGCGTCTTTCTCGATTTGAAGTTTCTGGATATCGAGGAAACCGTTCGGCGGGCCACGGAACGAGTGGCAGCAATGGGCGTCGAGTTTCTGACGGTCCATGCGAATCGCAAAGCGCTTGGGGCTGCAGTCAAAGGTCGGGGTGATTCGGCTCTCAAGTTGCTGGCCGTGACGGTCTTGACCAATTTTGACAGTCATGACTTGCGCGAGATGGGTATTCAACGCACGGTGCAGGAACTGGTGACGGCCCGGGCGTTGTTGGCGGCGGAGATGGGTTGTGACGGTGTGGTCGCGTCAGGCGAAGAACCGGGGGTGTTGAGACCGAAGGTCGGGCCACGGTTCGTCATCGTCACTCCGGGCGTCCGTCCGGCCGGTGAAGACGTCGACGATCATGCGAGGTCGACGACTCCAACCCAAACCATCGCAGCTGGTGCGGATTACCTCGTGATCGGTCGTCCCATTCGGGCCGCGGCCGATCCCGCTGCCGCAGCCGCGGCGGTTCTCAGTGAAATGCAGGCGGCGTTTGATGCCAGAGCCTGACGGCCGATGAGTTGCGGCCGTTCTTCTCCCTTTGCTAAGATCTAATTTCCTCGGCTTTTTCTCTCAGTCCCTGCACGGTGGGTGTAGCTCAGTTGGTTAGAGCGCCGGATTGTGGATCCGGAGGTCGCGGGTTCGAAACCCGTCATCCACCCCAGCTCCTCTCCTCGTAACTGCGCGAGATTGCAGTTGATCCGATGATACATTCCCCCGGAACAGGGAGCCGCGGTTGCGCCGGGGTTGCAGATTCAGACGCATTGACCATCTCTTCCATGCCTGTATCGAGACGGTCTACCGCCTTGAGTCCGGCCAGCACTGCTGGCTGTGAGTGGGCGCAGAGGGCGGTGGCAATGCGGACTGTGCTAGCCTTTCGGAACCAGGCGTATTAACGCAGGGTACTTGACGACAAATTCCAACGCGGCGCCGCAGCAGTGTGGTCTGACGTTCCTTTCAGTGAGTCCGTTCACGGCGCCTCCGTGAGTACGCCGGTATGCAGGATGGCCAGCGGCGCATTGTTCGGCACGCGGTAGTAGCTCTCCAAATGGGTGCCCCACTCGGCGAGGCTGCTCGGCGGATTGATAAATGGGGTGGGGTCGGCGTGTTGGAACATGAGTTGGAGCATGAACGTCCCCGCGTTGTGGAAGCGCACATCCACAATCGGGGTGCTGGAGAAAATACAAATGCCTTCGCAGAACTCCGCTGTGTGGTCGGGCTGCGAACTGTCATAGACCGTGGAGGGCCACGTGGGCGCCAACTGGCCGCTGTTGACGGCGATGTTCCAGCTGGTCAGCCGGTAGGCCGTGTTCGGTTTGAGGTTGCGTATGTTCGTCGCGTTGGGCCCTTGCGTGATTTCATACGTGAAAGTGCCGTCTACCGTGCCATCCGGGCCAAAAGTCCCGCTGAAGTGGAGAGTGAGGAGGTTCGCTTGCACATCCACCGTGACATCATCGGACGCGGCGCCGCCGTCTAAGATCAGTCGTACGACGTACAGCCCAACCAAATCTGGCGCGAACGTTGGTATCAGCGTCGTTGGGTCCTTCAATGTCGCCCCGCTGCCTTGTGGGAGGTTGGTGAATTGCCACAGATAGCTCGGGTTGTCCTCGGTCGTCGTACTGCTCCCGGACAGCGCGACGGTCGTGCCCAGCTTGACGGTTTGATCCAGACCTGCGTTCACGGTGGGCGCCGGAGCGGGTGGAGGCGTTAGTGGCGGGCTCGTGGGTGGCTGTGCTGCCGGGGCGGTCGGTGGCGGATCGGCGCTGCCCCCGGTACACCCAGCGACGAGCAGCAGCATCAGTATCATAAGGGGGCGTGTCATCCGTGTCCTTGTCCTGACGCCTTTATTACCTCTGCCGAGCTGATCCGTGCGAAGCGAGGGCAGCAGTATTGTCCTCAGTGCGGAGTTACCATGGATGAAGAGGAAAGGGAGTTCATTCCTCCTCCATCGAACGTTCATTCTTGTATCGTTTTGAATAGGCCTCATAATCCCTCCAGGCACTCTGGGCCTCCTCGGAATTAGGTTTCTCCCTATTCACCACATCAAAATAGGCGCCATAGAGGCGGTTTAATTCGCTGAGTGTCGTCGTGAGGGCCGCTGCTGGCATTTTTATTCCTCCCTTTCTTTGCTTTGAATGAAATCGAAAGAGGGCGGACAAAAGAGATGGCTGTAACTCGATTAATCGAATGAGGGATTGCTTTGAAACGAGAGAGGTCGGGAGTAGATTCTTTGGTCCAGAGGGAGGAGAAGCCAGAAGTTGTCTTGGCGGGTCACATCCGTGACGGTAACGGGAGTTTTCCCATTCCTTCGGCCGGCGACACGAAGCCATTGCAGACCTCCGTATCTATCATCTTGAGGGGGCAACTATAAACGAAGTGCAACCCGAAGGGTACCAGGGAGAAAACCCTAGAAATATTCTGACACGAACTGTCAAAGCTGGGGGAGCTTCACGGAAGGCGGTGGTCTGTGCTTCCTGCAATTGCTTGCGCTGATAGCGGGGATTATGAGCTTTAGTGATACGCCGAGCATCAAGGGGGCGAAAGTACTGGCCACAATGAACAGATTGAGGATGATGCCACCCAGATAACGCCTGAGGGGACTGTAGCGCGAT
>DASTJX010000078.1:0-3073 GCA_035716265.1 Nitrospira sp. | reverse complement strand
TTGGACCCGCTTCGCTCGGCCCACGAGCGAAGCGGGTCTCTCCTTCCACCTGCAACGCTTTCCGGCCATCAAATACTGACTAGCGGCGTCCCGATATGCCCAAGCGGTGTGTCAACGAATGCGCATCAGCAGGGAAGATTGATCGCCGGATCGCAGAACAGCGGTCCGATCGCTGGGGGTCTCATGTATTGGCTGTTGGGATCTCTGGCACCAAGTGTGCCATTCAGCGGCGGACCTCCGGGCATACCCGGAAGACCACGTCCGGCACCGCCAAAGAACGCGGCTCCTCCGGTAGTGGCACTGCCGGATGAAAGCCGGTTGGTGGTTGCCGGTGTGATCACATTGGCCGGCAGACCACTGGTGGGCGCTGAAGATGGCTGGGTCGGCGAAATCGTGACGGGCGACGATTGGATAAAGGGGTTTTGAAGCGACGGACTCTGAGGGAGTGCATTATTCGGTACTGTTTGGGCGTGCCCGGACGACATGACCACGACCGAGCAGATGATGAATGAACCGATGAAGAAAATTTCTGTCCGACCCGGCATGGGCTCATCTTACCGGATACGGGTGCCCGGTGGCTAGAAACATGCAGGCTCAGGTCGTCTGGTGACGCAATGGTGATCGTCTTGATGGGAGTCGCGGGTGCCGGAAAAACCACCGTAGGCCGGCGTCTTTCAGAAGCCTTAAACTGGCAGTTCTTTGATGCCGATGCTTTTCACTCGAATGAAAGTATCGCGAAAATGGAACGGGGCTTGGCGCTGACCGACGAAGATCGGCGCCCTTGGCTACAAGGACTGCGGTCATCGCTTGCCGAGTGGGTCAGCAAGAATGAAAATGTCGTTCTTGCTTCGTCGCTCGTCAAGCAATCGCACCGTGAGACTGTAATCGCAGCAGCTGAAGCCAGTGTTAGACTGGTGTATTTGAAAGCCTCGCGATCCCTATTGGCCCGCCGCCTTGTGGAAAGGACCGGACACTTCGCGGGAGCTGCACTTCTCGAAAGCCAAATGGCGGCTCTCGATGAGCCAAGCTCACACGCTGCCTTAATCCTTGATGCGTCCGACAGTCCCGAGGAGCTCGTGCATCAGATCCGGGCGGCACTTCAAATCTAGCCTGCGGCTAGCCAATTAGTCCTTCGGCTCTGCTGCGGTTTTCGTCGCCTCTTTCACCGGCGGTTCGATCTTGATCTGTGGTCCTTGCACTTTGGGCAGGATTCCAGCACCCGGTTTTTCTAGAACCCGCTCGTCATTTGTGTTGGGGGACAGATCCTGCTTGGAATGTTGATCGTCTGCCATGGCCGCTTGTTCGAGCGCTTTTGCTCCTGTTGCGTTCTTCTGGCCCGGATCGTTGCCAAGAGACTTTCCTGTAACCGGATCGGTCGCTTTGCCCATGGGATATCCTTCATGCTTCGGCAGCATGCTTGGGTTGGCGAAAGAGAAGGTGGCGGAGAGCACCGTCATAACGATACCAAGTGCGATCAATGGAAGTGCGTGCATGTGGTCCTCCTTTTGAGGCTGGATGATTGAGGGAGTTGCGGTATCGGCGGCCGTCCCGGCGGACTGGGAGGCTGAGGATCAGGCAGAGGCGGCTGGGGAGGTGGAAACGGATCAGGGCCCGGTGTAGGCGGTGGTGGAGGATCCGGATCCGGGTTTCTGGAAAATATGTATAGTGGGAGCAGCATGGAACAAGCAGCATACCAAGTTCTGTGACAGGCAAAGCCTCGGCGATGCCCTAGCCGCTGGACTGACCTTGAAGGCTGCATACAGGCAAGAGGATTCACCAGGTGCAGGTCGACGCTTGCTGAGATAAGTCTACAGTCCTAAGGAGGGACCATGCCTAATCATAAGCGACGCAAAAAGAAGGCAGGCCGCAACAAATCCAAGAAAGTAAAGGCGATGAGGCTGTCTGTCGAGGCACGGCGGGGGGTGGGCGAATTTCAACGTGGACGATTCAGGAAAGGTCTTGCCGATCAACCGGACAGACAGACATTCAAACCGGGTTCGGCCAACGACCTCTATAGCCGGAAAGCCGCATAACCTGCATTGACTCATTAAGGAGGAATCATGGAACGATCACTCATGGAACAATCCGCTGCCACCGACGAGCAAATACGTAACGCCATCGAACAGGGGCCTATTACGAAACAGTACTTCGCGCAGCCGGAATCCGTTGTCAGTTCACTGAACCGGCTACGTTCGACAGAGATTACGAGCTATCTCCAGTACAAACAACACGGTTATATGGCCGTGTCACTGCTTTCGCCAGGACTCAAAGCCGAGTTTGAGGCTCATGCCGAACAGGAACTGGCTCATGCCGACCGGTTGGCAACACGCATACAACAGCTGGGCGGTGTGCCAATCTTTGATCTGCAGGAGTTGGCAGGAAAGGCTGCGGCAATCGGGATACATCCCGAGCAAGGCACGACACTCACTGAAATGGTTATCGAAAACTTGCTGCTCGAACGCCGGCAAGTCGAGGCCTACACTGCCTTGATTCGTGAGCTCGCCGACAAAGATTTGATCACGCGTGAGATCCTTCTCGGCATTTTGGCAGAAACGGAAACTCATGCAAGCGAACTGTCAGACTTTCTCAAGCGAACCAGCGATAAGCGGTAACGACTGATGCCTTTACTCGAACGCGCTAATTCGCATGTGTCTGAGACAGGCTGGTGAGCGCATCTGCATACTATCGGTTAGCCTCGCTGGTAAGATCAAAACAGGCGCAACACCGTTCCGTAAGCGCCGAAGAGTGCCCAGAAGGCAAATGCTCTTGAGCTCCTGTGGATTGACTCGTGCATATCTTGCAGGATGTTCCAGAGTTTGTCCCCCTTGATTCCCATTTGTGCATGGAATCGGTTGTAAACGGAAATTCCGTTAGCCCGTCCAGAATCACGTCAGGCTACATAAGCAGGCAGATTGTAGGGGACAAGACGGCGGAGGACATGCAGTAACTTTGCGAGCCGTTCCTTCGCCGTTTCAATCGACATCCGAATGATCCAACCGCCAATCTCTATGATGTTGAGACGGGGACAGGTCGTTGCTCTGGATTGCGGATACCCGCTGCAAGCCTTCGGGCG
>DASTJX010000077.1:0-4203 GCA_035716265.1 Nitrospira sp. | reverse complement strand
GGTAGACGAGAGGAGGTCCTGGATGATGCGCACCACGCGATTGAGCTGTTCATCAATGACCGTGATCCGCTTTTTCATGTCCGGCGTGATGCTGGGTTCCTCGCCAAGGGCTTGGACGTGCCAGGCGATGGAATGCAAGGGTGTTCCCACTTCGTGGGCCACCGATGCGACCAGCTGCCCAACTGCCGCCAACCGTTCCGAACGATTCAATTGATCCTTGGCATCGACCAACAAGGCATTCGCCCGCAGCAGACTTTCCGTTTGATGCGCCAGGGCCTGACGCGCCGTTTCCTCCCGCACTTTGCGCTCTTCCCGAGTCATCAGCACGTAGGCGACAATCAGCAAGACGCCGGCCACGACCGTACGATTGATGACGGCCGCCTGGAAGCGGCCCGGCTTCGTCGGCTGCAGCAGACCCAGGTACGTCGCCGCGACGCAGGCCACAACCGTCGCCATCATGAGGGGACGGCTGTGAAGCGTGGCAACCAGCAGAATGGGCAACACGAAAGCATAGGCGCCGACGATATTCGCCGGCGCGACGGTTTCCAACACCACGATGACAATAAACACTGCTGCTGCGATGGTGAGAATGACCCAATTTTTCTGCTTGGGCATGTCTGAACCTGACGGAACTCAAGCACCCCACAGGGCCGAAGAGGCCGGTCGGAGGAGGACCATTTGCAGGCTCGATGATAGTCTCGTACTTGCGAGCACAAAGCTGCCAGTTATTGCAGAGTCCGTTGTGCAGCGTCTTAGCTGATCGGGCGGATCGAACGCAAGGTCGCGCCAAGCTCACGGATCCGTTCATCACCGACCAGGGTTTCAATGGGGCTGGCGTATTTTCGCCGCCAATTCGGGTGGTTTTCGACCGTTCCAGGCAGGTTCGTCTGTGAAATTTCCTCTAAGCCGTCCTCAATGTTTGCCAGCACAAGCCATGAGGGTGTACGCGAGAGGTAAGAATGGATTGCCCGACACAACGCCGGCGTCATAGCAGGAACGTCCACCGGATCGTCGCTGACGCCATCGGGCAACAATTCCTCCTGCCTGAGGGCGGCCAGCATGCGTCCTTTGTCGCGTTGCCGTTCGTCCCAGGCTTGACGTCGACCAGCCTCATCGTGGAAGGCGCCGAGACCCGCTCGCAGCTGAAGGTCCTCGCCGGACCAAAAGCCAGTTAACGTAGGCAAATCATGGGTCGTCACCACCGCGAGGGCCTGCTGCGGATACTCATTCGGAGTTTTCCAGGATCCGTCGCCACGCCGCTCGAAATAGAAGACTCGATACGACAGCACCCCGGCTTTCGACAATTGGTCTCTGACCCAATCGGGGACCGTGCCGAGATCTTCCCCGATGACAATTGTTTTAGAGCGAACGCTTTCCAGAGCGATGATAGCCAACAAATCCTCGAATGGGTAATGGACGTATGTACCCTCCGCTGCAGCCTTGCCCTTGGGAATCCAGAAGAGCCGGCACAGCGCCATCACGTGATCGAGCCGGATGGCACCTCCGAAGCGCATATTCCGTCGCAGCAGTTGAATCAGCAACTCGTAGCGGCTCGGGCGGAGCGCCACCGGATTGATGGGCGGCAGCCCCCAGTTCTGTCCTTCCGGCGCAAACGCGTCAGGCGGAGCGCCGCACTCAGCATTCAGCGCGAGCACTGATTGGTACATCCAGGCCTCCGCTCCCGTGCGTTCTGCACCCAAGGCCAGATCGTTATACACACCAATCGGCATCCCAACGGCCTCGGCTGTGCGCTGGATGTCACGGAGTTGTTCTGAAGCGATCCACTGGATGTATTGAAAAAACCGAATCCGCTTCCGATGGCGTTTGCCGTATTCTTTTACGGCAGATCCGGGCGACAAAAACTGCTTGGGCCACTCCTGCCAACTGACGTGCTTAGACTGGATCAACCTCCGCTCCTCTTCAATCGCCTGGAAGATCGCGTAGAGTTCCAGCGCCTCGCCTTCGGCCTGGATAAATCGCTCGAGCAGTTTGGCCCGGGCCGTCTGCGGCTCAAGATTCGGCTCCGTGCCGGTGTAGGCCTCTTTGAGGAACTGCCGATAGGCCAAATCCAACATCGTGCGCTTGGCAGCCGCAATCGCATCGTAATCCACGCGCCGGTTCTCGCGCAGCGCTTGGAGCTTGGCTTGAAATTCCGGGAAACGATACTGCTTTTGCGCATCCTCCGAGGCGAAGAACTCCGGAAGCCGTTCGAGGTCGATATACAGTTCGTTGATCGCCAGCCGACTATACGGCGCATAAGGACTCGTGTGGTGAGGCGCAGTGTTCCGGATGGCGTGCAGCGGGTTGAGGCCGATGAGTGCGGCGCCCAAATTTGTTCCGGCCCAGTCGACAATCTGTTTCAGATCCGTAAAATCTCCACAGCCCCAACTGCGTCCCGAGGAGAGCGAGTATACTTGGAGCGCTAGGCCCCAGTAACGTTGGCCCAGCTCCAATGCCGTCGGGACATAGCATCGCCGCGGTGCCACGATCAGCCTGAGCGTGCCGGTCGAACCACCTACCAGTCCCTCGGCACGAATAATGAGATCATAGTATCCCAGCGACAGACCTTTGGGCGCCGGCAGTTCGACTCGTGCGCGCCTCGCGCCATCAATAAACTTCACTTCCGTCGCAGCTAGACCAGGCCCGACTTGGCCTTGCTGCAACAACTGGCCTGATTCGTCGTTCAACTCCCACTTCACAACGACCAAGCGCTCTTTTCCGTCTTCAAGCTCGAAACAACAGGCAACCGGTGCACCCACTTCCTCGTCGTGCAGGATGCGGACTGGATCGCAGGGCCTGCGCCAGGGTGCTTCATCCCATTCGCGGACCGCGACGGCGAGTGTCGCAATCGAATCCACCTGAAAACCCATCGCTCGAAGGATGTCGCGCTTCGTGTGATCGGCCGTGACGTGGCGGACGCCGTTGATATCGTGATATTCCGCCGCAATACCGACTCGCTCAGCGAGACCGGCAAGCAACGTTTGTTCAGTGTCATCCATAAATCGTGAGTCTGCGTGAAGACGAAACGCAAGTCAAGCTATCGTGTTGTTCTCCTGAGTGATTTTGAGAAACGCACCCTAAAATAACTGCATGAATCAATTGGCTACTCTTTCATAAAACGAGCCGTCGGCACCGTCCCTGACGGCCAGGTCTGTCAGGTGCGTCCTGAGAGTGGAAGCCACGACGCGTGCGTGGTAGCATAACCGCCGGGCGGTCAAGAACTTGCCACCGGTTACTGAGGAGGCGGACATGTCAGCCCATCGAATGATCACTCATCATCTTTTTGCTCCGGCAATTGCACTACTCGCACTCACTGCTCACGCAGCGGAACCAACCAACACCCGTCTCGAAATCATGGGAGACTATCGCTACAAAGTTCAAGCCTCCGAACGACCCGCCGATGCCAGGGATCTTGCCTGCCGGGAGGCGCTCCGCCAGGCCGTCACGAACTCGACTCTGTACCGTGACCATACGGCATCAATAGTTGATCACGTGCTCTTGCGCGACATCGCCTGGACGCTCGCAACACGTCATGTGCAGGATCAGGAGATCTTGGAACAAGGCGAACAGGGGCGAACGGTCTTCTGTCGACTCAAGGCCTACCTGCCAGCCGATGAGAGCGCCCGTGCCATCCGGATCCAGCTGGCCGGGGGGCAGGGACCATCAGAAGGGTTAGACCAAAACCGCGCGCTGCGGCTGCTCAGCGTGAAAGAAGAGAGTCCAGGTACACTCGTGATTCAATATCAGGCGCTCAAACGATTGGATTGGCTTAATACCCATTATCAGGGAGGCCTGCGCGACTCTGCCGATATCATGGTGGACTTCTATGACGCGCAAGGCCTGCTCTTGGTCAACCGTCGCTACGAAGCGCGGCGAACGGTCACCGGCGAAGATGTGATGAGCCCAGGCGCCGTCGGCGTCCTGCAGGTTCCGAAACCAGCCGCCGCAAAAACCTACCGCGTGTGGCTGGTGAAATAGCTCGCACCATACGGACATTCATCCCCCTCCGCGATCGAGGTTCGCTCTATCCTCCCCACTTGCTATCCGTATCCATGCAGCTGCTTCCAGAGAAAAGCGCCCTTCACGCCTCCGGCATTGTTTTGGACAAGCAGATCCGAACCTGTCAGTTGGTTGACGACTTCCCTGCATCTGACGATTGCTCCCTTCCATCGCGCCGATCTTTCGGCTGTGCGCCGTTACGCC
>DASTJX010000076.1:0-2913 GCA_035716265.1 Nitrospira sp. | reverse complement strand
ATAATAGACGCCCGACCAGAATGAGCCTGGGTGAGCATGCGAGCCGTTGCTCCCCCCGGACCGCTGCACATTGGCCCAGATCTCGACGACCTGCCAGGCCGGACGCTGGGTGGATTTCCCCGTGCGTTCCGAGTACTCCGTGGCCTGGGTTGCCACCTGGATCACGTATTCGAAGAGTTGCTTCAGGGGCCCGCTGGCCCAGTCCATCATGGACATATCGTGGGGCGAGGACCAGCCGATGACTTCACGGTCGTGATAGGCCGGCTCCGAGGCTTCCCGCGACATCACCGCCCGCTTGAGTTCGGCATTAATCTGCTCGGACTCGGGAATGGAAAACACGAGGAGGGGGGTCGAAAAGATGGGACGGACGTTCAGTTCCAGTTCACGGGCCATAGGGCTCCTTCATTCAGAGCGCGTTTGAGAATAGGCGGCTGGCGCCAGGCAAGTCAAGAAGAGGAGGTGGAGGTGGGCGGGCGCCTTCGTGCTCAAGCGATGGATAGGGGCAGGGCCTATCGCGGCTTGGCTCCGCAAACTTGGTCCGTTCGAGACTGTGTCCGAACGGACCTTCGAACACTGCGTCTCGCCATCGCCAAGAGGCGATCGCAATCACACGGCGCTACAGTCTCGCAAGTCGCAGGCTAAGGCCTATCCACCTCTTGGGAACGAGAAGTGAGGGAGGGAGTTTGGAAAGACCATTTTAGTGCGTGCCTGTCGCTTTGGTCGAAAAAAGGGCAACCAAAAGCTCAGCAGAAGCAGGAACTGAAGCGGTAAATCGTTGGTTTGACAGGGGCTTGTCCCTTGACCTAGAGTGGCCGTTTATATGGCGTCCGAACGTCGATCGTTGAAATTCTACCAAGCCGATGTTTTTTCGGCCCAGCCCTTCGGCGGCAACCCGGTTGCCGTCTTCCCCGAAGCGCAAGGGCTCACCGATGATGAGCTGCAGCAAATCGCCCGCGAAATGAATCTCTCCGAGACGGTGTTTGTCTTTCCTCCGACCGATCCGGCCGCGGTCGTCCGGCTCCGAATCTTTACCCCGACCCAAGAGATCCCCTTTGCAGGACATCCGGTCGTCGGGACCATGCACGTGCTGGCGCAGCTCGGCATGATTGCCACTCCTGAACCGGTGACGCGCGTCGTGCAGGAGTGCAACATCGGGCTGTTTCCCGTCGATCTGCTGATGCGGGACGGTCAGGTCATGCGCGTGGTGATGACCCAGCCGGAGCCGCAATTTCTGGAGCGCATCGAGGACGCGCAAGATTTATACAAGGTCGCCGCGGCGTTGGGAATTCCGAAACACACGATCACCGATACGAAGTGGCCGCTCGAAGTCGTGTCCACGGGACTGCCTGTGTTGATCGTGCCCGTGCGGACGCTGACGGCCGTACGCTCCATCAATCCCGATCCTTCGGCCATCGTGGATTTGTGCGGCCGGTTCGGCGCGAACGGCATCACCGCCTTTACGACCGTGACGGTGGAACCTTTTTCCAACGTCCATTCGAGAATGTTCGCACCTGCCATTGGCATCCCGGAAGATCCGGCCACGGGGAGCGCCAGCGGCGCGTTGGGCGCCTATCTGGTGCAAAATGGGATAGTGGAGAAGGGCCCGAAGATCGAAATCGTGATCGAGCAAGGCTACGAAGTCGAACGGCCGTCGCGGATTTTGGTGCAGATTGAAGCGAATGGAGAGGCGATTCAGTCGGTGAAAGTCGGGGGGCAGTGCGTGATGGTTGTGGAAGGCACGTTATCGTTTTGACAGGATGCTGAAAACGTCCTGTCACTGCGTTCTCGCTCGCATGCTCCCTGCGACGTACCTGAAACTGTACGCCTCGGGTCGCATGCTTGCTGCGGTCTTGTGGCATGACGTTTTGATCATCCTGTGTCATTCGGCCGACCTCGGGATAGTTGGGTCTCGCCATGGCAGACACAGCGGCCGCTCATTCAAGGTTCTATAGAGTACAATGACAGGTCAGAGGACGAGTAAGGCCCGGCGGTTCTTCCTTGCCTGATCACATTCTTTAAAGAGGGGGAATCATGTCAGCAATCGCAAGCATCATGACCAAGAATCCGCGGTCGGTGAGCCCGACCACCTCGGTGGTGAGCGCGGCGAAAACCATGAAGGCCGCTCGTATCAGCGCGCTGTTCGTGAAGAAGGGGAAGCAGTTGGTCGGCATCGTGACCGACACGGACATCGTGCGACGCGCCGTGTCGTCGGGAAAACCGCTCGGCCGGCTGACGGTTGAGAAGATCATGACCGCGCCGATCCGCACGATCGAGGCGGCCATGCCGGTCGACGACGCACAGGACATGATGGGAGACTTCAGCATCCGCCATCTCGGCGTGACGCGCAACGGTGATATTGTCGGGGTCGTGTCAGTGAGGGATCTGCTGCTGTATTACAAACGCTACGCGCAGTCGAAGGTTCCGCCGGCTATGGGGTATGACGAACCCAAGATTGCCCAAGATTGAGGGACAAAGGTGGATGGCCGCCCTGCTCAGCGAAGGGTAAACCGCCTGGCCCTCTCAGTGCTTGGCTCCGCAACTCGCTCCGTCCTGGACTTCGTCCGAACGGAACTTCGAACAGTGCGTCTCGCCATCGCCTGCGGCGACCGCAGTAACAGTCCCAGGCACCCATCGCAAGTCGCCTGAGGCGACCCATCCACCTTAGATAGGGCATGGAAATGAAGAGGCGGCATTACCCCGATCGTCAACGGGGCAGGGTGGAGTGACCTCCAGGTGCGCGCTTTGACGAACACCGCCTAAAAGATGCTCCTTCCAAGCTCGCTTGTTGTTCCTCGAGCAATGGAGGCTGATTCGTCTCCAACTGCGCGCTTCGACGAGCACCGCCTTGCAAATGATCCTTCCAAGCTCGCTCGGTGCGCTCCCCGGGGGATGAGGGCTGATTGGTCCCCAATT
>DASTJX010000075.1:0-21123 GCA_035716265.1 Nitrospira sp. | reverse complement strand
GCGCTGGCACGACGGATGTCGTCCTTGGTTCGTGCCAGGACCGCTTTGGCCTGACGGACGGATGCAAGGCGGGACTGTAACTGCGGGATTAGGTGGTTGGCTTCGGACAGCGTGAAGAGCCGGTCATGTTCTTGATCCTCGTCTCCAGCCATCGTCAACTCCTCCTCTGTGGGTGTAACATACCATTCAAAAGTCCTGCAACCGCTGCCCGAAGCAGACGGTAAAGGAATCCCGTAGGCCTATCATCACCGGGCCGCTCGAGGAAAAAGAAGTCGATGTTGACAACGATCGTCTTGCAGGGTATGCTCCACGATAGCGTTTCATGTCGAGTCCGCGTCTTCTCCACACACAAGACTTCCGAGGCATCTTTCGAACCGGATGATTAGCTTAGGGATGAGTTCGGCTTTGCAGGCGCATCCACGATGATCATAGCGGACACGTTTTTCACGGCACATCCCCTCTAGCGAACACACAATTAGCCAACTCACGATCGAATCGTCATTGCGCATCGTTTCCAATGGTTGACCATATTTCCGCGGCGACACTTGTCTTTGATCACTACCCCCGAGCTTGAGGATATGTATGGCACAAACTAAGGGAGAAGTTATGCATCTTGCCGACTTGAAGCAGAAAACCATCGCCGACCTGAACGACGTCGCCAGGGAACTCAAAATCGAAGGGGCCGCGAATCTCCGAAAGCAGGAATTGATCTTTGCCATCCTCCAAGCGCAGACGGAGAAGAATGGCGTGGTCTTCGGAGAGGGGGTCCTCGAGACCCTGCCGGACGGATTTGGTTTTTTGCGTGCTCCGGATTCCAATTACCTGCCCGGTCCGGATGACATCTATATATCTCCCTCTCAGATCCGCCGCTTCAACCTTCGGACCGGCGATATTGTCTCCGGCCAGATCAGACCTCCGAAGGAAAGCGAACGCTATTTTGCGCTGCTCAAGGTCGAGAAGGTGAATTTCGAAGACCCAGAGGTGGCACGCGACAAAATCCTCTTCGATAACCTGACCCCGCTCTATCCGGAGGAGCGCATTCAACTGGAGTTTGATCGAGAAGAATACTGCACGCGTGTCATGGATCTGACGACCCCTATTGGAAAGGGACAGCGCGGACTGATCGTCGCGGCGCCTCGCACGGGGAAGACGATGCTGCTCCAGGCTATCGCGCGGGCCATCCTGAAAAATCACAAAGAAGTGACGTTGATTGTCCTGCTGATCGATGAACGGCCGGAAGAGGTCACCGACTGGCAACGGCAGGTCAAAGCCGAAGTCATCAGCTCTACGTTCGACGAGCCGGCCCAACGACATGCTCAGGTCGCCGAAATGGTCCTCGAGAAGGCTAAACGGTTGGTCGAGCACAAGAAGGACGTCGTCATCCTGTTGGACAGCATCACCCGTTTGGCGCGCGCGTATAACACGATCGCTCCTCCGAGCGGTAAGGTGCTCTCAGGCGGTCTCGACTCAAACGCCTTGCAACGGCCGAAGCGGTTCTTTGGGGCTGCGCGCAATATTGAAAATGGTGGCAGTCTCACGATCATGGCGACGGCGTTGGTGGATACCGGCAGTCGGATGGATGACGTGATCTTTGAAGAGTTTAAAGGCACCGGCAATATGGAGGTCCACCTCGATCGCCGGTTGGCCGACAAGCGTATCTTCCCGGCTATCGACATCAGCCAATCCGGCACTCGCAAAGAAGAGTTGTTGGTGGACAAGGATCGTCTCAATAAGATGTGGATTTTACGCAAGGTCCTGAGCCCTCTGGGGACGATGGAAGCCATGGAATTCCTGATGGACAAGGTGCACGGCACGAAGACCAACCAGGAATTCCTGCAATCCATGAACCGCTGAGCGCTTGTATCTCTCGGTCAGCACAGGTTAAAGTGACGCGCCTCCGATAGGCGGAGGCGAGAGGGCCCTGACGCCAGGAGTCGAATCATGAAGAAGGGTATTCATCCATTATATAGAGAGGCGACAGTCCATTGCGCCTGCGGCAACAGCTATAAGACCAGATCGACCGTCGGGGACATCAACGTCGACATCTGCTCGAGCTGCCATCCATTTTTTACCGGTACGCAAAAGATCGTCGATACCGAAGGGCGGGTCGAACGGTTCAAAAAGAAGTACGCGAAGAAGGGCAAGTAGTCGGGTTCACGAACATACGAGAGACCCTGCTTCGCAGAGGCAGGGTCTCTTTTTTTGTGTCCAGATCGCGTGCGACCGAGGATTGTGATGGAAGCGGGGCTGTTGAAAAAATGGGAATCGGCTGCCAATCGGCATGACGAGCTGACCACTCAGCTCATGGATCCGTCCGTGATCAGCCAGCCGGTCTTGCTCGTCAAGCTGACAAAAGAGCGCACCGAACTCGAAGGGGTCGCACAGCTGTTCCGGCGGTATCAGGACGTGCTGAAGCAATTAGACGAGGCCGCCAATCTATTGTCGGATCCGGCGGCCGGGGCCGAACTCCACTCGCTTGCAGCTGAAGAGACCGCTCAGCTCGAGACGGAGCGCGAGGTGCTCGAAGGACAGGTGCTTGATCATCTGACACCGAAGGATCCCCGGGATGATAAGAATCTGTTTTTGGAGATTCGAGCCGGGACGGGTGGGGATGAGGCGGCCTTATTTGCCGGAGACCTGTTCCGGATGTATGTCAAGTTTGCGGAGCGGCGCAAGTTGAAAGTCGACATGGTGGAGGCTTCGGAAACCGGCAAGGGAGGCTACAAGACTGTCATTGCCGTCATTGAGGGGAAGGGTGGCTATGGCTTGTTCAAGTATGAAAGCGGAGTCCATCGTGTTCAACGAGTGCCCGTGACCGAGGCGGCAGGCCGCATCCATACTTCGACGGTCACGGTTGCGGTCATGCCGGAAGTCGACGAAGTGGATGTGCAAATCGATCCGAAGGACCTGCGGATTGACACCTTTTGTTCATCAGGTGCCGGCGGTCAAAGCGTCAATACGACCTACTCCGCCGTGCGCATCACTCATATTCCCACCGGCGTGGTGGTGTCCTGCCAGGACGAGCGCTCGCAACTCAAGAACCGCACAAAAGCCATGCGGACGCTTCGCGCCAGGATCGTCGAAGCAGAGCGTGAAAGACAGGATGCCGAAATCGCGCAAAATCGTAAGGCTCAGGTCGGGACCGGGGATCGGAGCGAAAAAATACGCACGTATAATTTTCCGCAAAACCGTGTCACGGACCATCGCATCGGATTGACGCTGCATAAGTTGGAACAGGTACTGGAAGGTCATATGGACGAATTGGTCGAGGCCTTGCGCGCCCAACGCGATCACGCTGCGGCGGAGGCCTTGTGAGTCCGCCGGTCAAACAGAGAGCTGAGCGATGTCCTACGCTTGGTGCCGCGGTTCTAGACGTACGCCGTCGGCTCGAGGCTGCCGGTATCGATTCGGCAGAGCAGGAGGCCTTGTGGTTGATCGAGCATGCATTAGCTCTCACGGGATTGCATCATATTGTCGAGCGGGAACGCTCGCTTACTGACCGTGAGATAGCGAGATTGCACGACGATGTGACCCGAAGAGCTGCGCGAGAGCCCTTGCAGTACATCCTGGGCACTCAGGAATTCTGCGGGCTGGAGTTTGAGGTCAATCCCACCGTGCTCATCCCGCGCCCTGAAACCGAGTTGCTGGCCCACGAGATCATCCGTCGCCTGCCACAAGGCACACCTCCCACACTCCTGGATGTGGGTACGGGATCCGGTTGTTTGGCCGTGACACTGGCTCGGTCCATACCCCAGGCGAGGATTATCGCGACGGATATCTCAACGCAAGCGCTCGAGACCGCCATGCGCAATGCGCGTCGTCATGCCGTCGACTCATCGATTACCTGGTTGCACGGTGATCTATTGGCTCCGTTGTGGGGCTCGGGCCTGGAGGGTACGATCCATGCCATCGTCGCAAACCCGCCCTACATTCGTGAATCCGAGTGGGCCGGACTGCAACCGGAAGTGAGCCGCTATGAGCCACCGCTGGCACTCGTTGCAGGCCCTAAAGGAACAGAAGTGCACGAGCGACTGCTAGGCGAAGCGGTCTCCTATCTGATGCCGGGGGGGTTGCTTGCCATGGAAGTGGGAGAGGGACAGAGCGTAGACCTCTGTTCGAAAATCGAGACGATGCCTGAGTACGAAGGGGTGGAGGTGGTGCCCGACGAGGCAGGTATCAATCGGATCGTGATTGTCCGGCGGGCAAGGTAGGAGGCAGGCAACAGTATGGACAAAATCGTCATTTCCGGCGGCCATGTGCTCCAAGGAGAGGTCCAGGTCAGCGGAGCCAAGAACTCCGCGCTGCCGATCCTGGCCTCGACGATTCTCGGTGGCGGCGAGTGCGTCATCAGTAATATTCCGCGCGTCGTGGACGTCGTCACGATGGGGAAGCTGCTCGGGATCTTGGGTGCGGAAGTGCATCATGAAGGGAACCGCGCAGTCATCAAGGCCGACGTCATTCGGTCGACACAGGCACCCTACGAATTGGTTAAGACCATGCGTGCCTCGGTGCTGGTGCTTGGTCCACTGGTCGCCCGGTGGGGAGAAGCCATCGTGTCCCTGCCCGGCGGGTGTGCCATCGGCTCGCGTCCGGTGAATTTGCATCTTGCCGGGTTGGCCAAACTCGGTGCCGAAGTCTCCATCGAACACGGGTACATTCGAGCTAAAGCCAAACGGCTGAAAGGTGCCCCGATCTACTGTGATGTGCCGACGGTGACGGGCACTGAAAACTTAATGATGGCGGCCTCACTTGCTCAGGGAACCACCGTCATTGAGAACGCCGCGAAGGAACCGGAAATCGTCGATCTGGCGGACTTTCTCGTCAAGCGGGGAGCAAGAATAGCGGGAGCAGGAACCGACGTCATCACCATAGAAGGCGTTCGGGAGCTGCGGGGCAGCGATCACGAGGTCATTCCGGACCGTATCGAGGCTGGAACCTACTTGGTTGCGGGGGCCATTACCAAAGGATCGATTTCAGTGAACCGGTGCCGGCCAGAGCATCTGGAGCCGTTGTTGAACAAGCTTAGCGAAGCCGGCGTGGCCATTCGGGTCGAAAAGGAACGCGTCCATATCGATGCATCGAAGCGGGGACGTTTGAAGGGAGTCGACGTCCGAACCTTGCCTTTTCCCGGGTTTCCGACTGATATGCAGGCGCAGATGGTGGCCCTCATGTCGGTGGCGGAGGGCACAAGTATTATCACGGAGACCGTGTTTGAAAGCCGTTTCATGCATGTCGAGGAGCTGCGGCGGATGGGGGCGGATATTCGCGTCGAGGGCAACCGGGTCGTTATCATGGGGCACGAACGTCTTGCAGGCGCTCCGGTCATGGCCTCCGACTTGCGTGCCAGTGCCGGACTGGTCCTGGCGGGTCTGGCGGCAGAAGGGACTACCGACGTGCTGCGCGTCTATCATCTCGACCGCGGCTACGAACGAATCGAAGAGAAGCTCGGGGGTCTCGGCGCTGTCATTGAGCGACGAAAAGGATAGAGGATGCTGACGATTGCCTTGTGCAAAGGGAAATTGATTGAGCCAACGCTCAAGTTGTTTGCGAAGGCAGGATACGGCGCGGCGCAGCCGGCGGCTGATAGTCGCCGCCTGCTCTTCCCCTGCCCGGAAATCGGGATGACGTTTCTCATCGTGCGGCCAACCGATGTGCCGACCTATGTGGAACACGGAGCGGCAGACGTGGGTGTCGTCGGCAAAGATGTGTTGCTTGAACAGGATAGTGACGTCTACGAGCCATTGGATTTGGGGTTCGGAGCGTGTAGAATTGCCGTCGCCGCTTTTCGAGGGCAAGTACCACGCGACCGGCTCTCGTCAAAAATCCGCGTCGCCACAAAATACCCGAAGATTACAGAGCGCTATTTCAACCAGCGCGGCGTGCCGGTCGAAATCATCAAGCTCTATGGCTCGATTGAACTGGCGCCGATTGTCGGACTGGCCGATCGCATCGTCGACCTGGTTGAAACGGGCAACACGCTCAAAGCCCATGGTCTCATCGAAGTCGAGTGCATCGCCCGATCGACGGCACGTCTCATCGTCAACCGGGCGAGTCTCAAATTGAAACACCAGGCCGTCGCCGAGTTGCTCAGCAAACTCCGGCATGCGTGCGCCAGTCCTGGACCGGCTCGAAAAGACGGTTCGCTAAAGGCGTCACGGTCTGCGGGTCGGAAGGCCAAGCGGATGCGGACATGAAGATCGTTGCGTCTACAGATCGGGCATTCCTCCCCATTTTAAAAAGGGTGGCGGGGCGCTCCCGGATTCAAGGGGCGGCAGCCGAAAAACCCGTGAGGGCTATCCTGGAAGCCGTTGAGCGCGATGGAGATAAAGCGGTTCTCCGTTTCACCAAGCGATTCGACAGGCTGTCGCTTGCCCCGACTCAGCTGAAAATCTCTCCTGAAGAAATCAAAGAAAGCTATTTCAAAATTCGAAAAGAAGAAGGCGACGCCTTGCGTTTTGCCGCCCAGCGGATCATAGCCTTCCACGAACGGCAACGGACCAAAACCTGGATGTATCAGGATGGAGCGGCGACGTTGGGACAGGTCGTGACTCCCCTTGATGCCGTCGGCGTGTACGTGCCGGGCGGCAAAGCCGTCTATCCATCCACCGTACTGATGAGCGCCATTCCAGCACAGGTGGTGGGGGTGAAGCGGATCGTCATGTGCACACCCCCTCAGAAAGGCGGCATCAATCCATACTTGCTTGTCGCAGCGGATATTGCCGGCGTAACGGAGATCTATCGCGTGGGCGGTGTGCAGGCGATCGGCGCGCTGGCGTTCGGCACGAAAACCATATCAAAAGTCGACAAGATCGTCGGGCCGGGCAACATCTATGTTGCCACGGCGAAACGCATGCTGTACGGGACTGTCGGCATTGACATGGTCGCGGGACCGAGCGAGTTGTTGGTCGTCGCGGACAACGATGCCAAACCCGCGCATGTGGCGGCCGACTTGCTCTGCGAGGCTGAGCACGATGAGGAGGCACAAGTCTGGTTGGTGACCACGTCCGCCTCGCTTGCCAAAGAGACGGTCTCTCTTGTCGAACGACAACTGAAGGGATTACAGCGCGAGAAAATCGCGGCCAAGTCCGTCCGGAAATATTCGGTCGTCTTCGTGGTCACGACGATCGACCAAGCGATCGATGTGGCGAACGAGATTGCGGCCGAACATCTCACGCTATCTGTAGATAAACCGTTCGATTATCTGGAGAAGATCCGACATGCCGGCGCACTATTCTTGGGGCGCTATACCCCGCCTTCCGTGGCCGACTACATCGCAGGGCCGAATCACGTCTTGCCGACCGGGGCTACGGCGCGGTTTTTTTCTGCTCTGTCGATCCATGACTATACGAAGATCAGCAACATTGTGTATTACACCAAAGAAGAATTGAGCAAAGTGAAGGATCACCTTATCCGGCTGGCGTCCATCGAAGGCTTCGATGCACACGCCAAATCTGCCCAAAGCAGGTTCACATGAAAAAAGATGCCGCCCCCAGACAGGCCTCGCTGCATCGTGCGACCAAGGAAACTGACATTCGCGTCGAGTGGACGTTGGACGGCAGCGGAGAGAGTAAGATCGACACCGGCATTCGGTTTTTCGACCACATGCTGGAGTTGTTGGCCAAGCATGGCTTTTTTGATCTTGCTGTTCAGGCCAAGGGTGATCTCGACATCGATGAACACCATACAGTGGAGGATGTCGGGATTGTCATGGGCAAGGCGCTTCATCAGGCCCTGGGAGAAAAGGCGGGCATCAAGCGATTCGGGTTCTCTTCGGCACCACTGGATGAAACATTGGCGCAAGTCACCATCGATCTGAGCGGGAGGCCATTCCTCGTTTACAACGTCAGTTTGCCGGACCGGAAAATAAAAGCATTCGACCTTGGCCTCTTCGAAGATTTCTTTCAGGCCTTCGTCACTCATGGCGGATTGAACCTCCATGTCAATCTGATATATGGACGCAACCCGCATCACATCATGGAAGCCATCTTCAAAGCCACAGCGAAAGCTCTTGATCAGGCGACGATGTTGGAAGAGCGATTGGCGGGAAAAGTGCTTTCGACCAAGGGCACGTTGTAGGCGTTGCAAGTCCTGTCTGTCGCATAGCCCATGCAAGCCGTCCGAACGGGGGTGACCGCGTCGCTCCCAGAGCAGGGGCATCGCTCGACCTTCGTCGCCAGTGGGGCAGGTTTCCGTTCGGAGACCTGTCCTTCTGTTTTATGAGCCGATTGCGGTATGGTTACGAGCCGAGCGTAGGAGACGCAACTCTGGATGACCCATGATTGCGATCATTGATTACGGCATGGGAAATTTGCGCAGCGTCTGGAAAGCCTTCGAGTCGGTGGGGCACCAGGCGGTGGTGACGCGTGATCCCGCGACGATCAAAAGCGCCGGGCATGTCGTCCTCCCCGGTGTGGGAGCCTTCGGCGATTGTATGGCCAACCTGGAGCGATTTGATTTGGTTGAACCCATTCGATCCACCGTTCAGTCGGGCAAGCCATTTCTGGGCATCTGCTTGGGGCTGCAACTGTTGTTCACGGAAAGTGAAGAATTCGGTGCGCACAAGGGGCTCAATATCATTCCGGGCCAAGTGAAGCGGTTCGTCCCGGATCCCGCGCTGAAAATCCCACATATGGGATGGAACCAGGTCAACGTCGAGCGGCCTTGTCCGCTTTTTGCGGATATCGCCGCCGGCTCCAACTGGTATTTTGTGCATTCATACTTCGTCCGGCCGGTTGATGCAACGGTCACAGCAACGACAACGACTTACGGCACGCCATTCGTATCGGCCATCTGGAAGGATAATATCGTGGCCTGTCAGTTCCATCCGGAGAAGAGTCAGTTAGTGGGCTTGCGGTTGATGAAAAATTTTGGAGCCTGGCGTGCGTAGCCTCGGCGGGGCAGCACGCGGTTGCACGGCGGGAACCATTGCCTTGTCGCTGATCCTCGCCACCGCGTGCAGCGGTTCCAAGGTGACGGCCCAGACGTCGAGTGAACTGCCTCGGTATCACATCCAACGCATGGCGTTATTGCCGTTTACGACGTTGACGACTCCGCAGGTCCGTGACGCGGGAGACATGTATCTTTCAACGCCGCAAAGCATACAGCGCTCTGATATTTCCTTGGGCATCCCGTCTAATGTTGAACCACAATTGCGACAAACCACCGGCGTCCCCGCATATGCGGCCGAGAAGGTGACACAGCTGTTTTGGTCGCGACTGAAAGATCGGCAGGGGGTCGTCATACTCTCGCCCACCGAATCTGCCAGGGCTGCGGTGAAGTCCTCCCCGGAAAACTCCAAGGCGACGCCGGAAGCCGAAGCCGCTCAGCTGGCAGCAAAGCTCAACGCCGACGCCGCACTGATGGGGCAGGTCCTGGTCTATCAGGAACGATCAGGAAGCCGCATGGGTGCGAATCCTCCTGCGACAGTAGGTTTTGAAGTCAAAGCCGTGGCGGCAGATGGACAGGTGCTTTGGGTCGGCAATTACTATGAACGGCAGAAGCCGTTGATAGAGGACTTTCTCGGGTTCATCCAGCATGGCGGAGGGTTTGTGACTGCCGAAGAATTAGCCCAGTATGGGACGGAGAAAGTGCTCAACACGTTCCCGTTCGGGTCGGGGAAAGACTAACCATGGTCGTGATTCCGGCGATTGATGTGAAGGATGGACGTTGCGTCCGGCTGCGCCAAGGCGATATGGCTGCTGAAACCGTGTATGGCACCGACGTGTCATCGATCGCCATACGGTGGGTCCAGGCCGGAGCGACGATGATTCACGTCGTCGATCTGAACGGAGCAGTAGAAGGAGAACCTCGTAATCTGCCGCAGGTCGAGGCTGTCATCCGGTCGGCGCCGGCCCGCGTACAAATCGGGGGCGGCATTCGGAACATGACAACGGTCCGGCAGTATTTCAAAGCCGGCATCTACCGCATTGTGCTGGGCACAGCGGCTTTGAACGACCGTGCGTTCTTCCAACAGGCTTGTCAGGAGTTTCCTAAGCGGATCGTGCTCGGCCTGGATGCTCGCGACGGCAAGGTGGCGGTAAACGGGTGGACCTCTCTGTCGGAGACGACGGCGACGCATCTGCTCAAAGAGTTGGCGCAGTTCGAGCTCGGTGCCGTCATCTACACCGACATTGCGCGGGATGGCATGCTGAGCGGACCGAACATCGCGGCCTTGAAAGAACTTGTGGCGTCTTCTGCTTTTCCCCTGATTGCCTCCGGTGGAATCTCTACGATTGAGGACCTGCAGGCTGTTCAATCGCTCGGCCCTCGAGTTGAAGGCGCGATCGTGGGAAAGGCGCTTTACGATGGAAAGTTGGACTATCGAGACGCCGTCGCCGCCCTACGCGGTGCCAACGGGTAACGGGCACGGGTGGACGGGCGGTGCGAGCTATGCTGACCAAGCGCATCATTCCCTGTCTCGACGTGAAAGACGGCCGTATCGTCAAAGGCGTGAGTTTTGTCAATCTTCGGGATGCCGGCGATCCGGTCGAAGTGGCGGCGGTCTATGATCGCGAGGGCGCGGACGAGCTGTGCTTTCTCGACATCACGGCGTCTCATGAGAATCGAAAGACGATCATCGACGTGGTGGAGCGGACGGCTGCCAGGGTATTCATGCCGGTCACGGTCGGCGGTGGGGTGCGAACGCTCGATGATATCCGTGACTTGTTGAATGCAGGGGCGGACAAGGTCAGTATCAATACCGCTGCCGTGGAGCGGCCGGAATTCGTCAGGGAGGCAGCTGTACGGTTTGGTACCCAATGCATAGTCGTGGCGATTGACGCCAAGCGAACGGTATCGTCGTCCTGGGAGGTTTTCACGCACGGCGGACGCAACGCGAGCGGTTTGGATGCCATCGACTGGGCGCAGAGAATGGAACGTTATGGGGCCGGCGAGATTTTATTGACCAGTATGGATGAAGATGGTCGGCAGCATGGCTACGATCTGGACCTGACGGCTTCAGTGTCTGCCCGCGTGTCGATCCCAGTCATCGCGTCAGGAGGCGTTGGCTCGCTGGAACATCTATACGACGGTTTTGTCACTGGTAAAGCGGATGCGGTGCTCGCGGCCTCGATTTTTCATTTTAGGACCTTTACGATTCCGCAAGCGAAGGCCTATTTGCTGCAGCGCGGAGTGCCTGTTCGCGTGACAGAAGGGTGAAAAACAGTTCTCGCAACCCGCGAGGTTCCACCTGACCTCTCGCCCGCGGCGGCGTTTCAGGGCCTGTCTCAAACAGGCGAAGGATTTGTGGCTGGCATGATCACTCACGATGTCAAATTCGACATGCAGGGATTGATTCCGGTTGTCGTGCAAGACTGGCTGGATGGGACCGTCCTTATGCTCGGATATATGAACGAAGCAGCGCTGACGAAAACGTTATCGACGAAAGCGGTACACTTTTGGAGCCGCTCACGACAGACACTATGGGAAAAGGGTGAAACGTCCGGCAACAAGTTGCTCGTGAAAGAGGTGTTCGTCGACTGTGACCGGGATACGATCCTGGTCAAGGCACAACCGCTTGGCCCCACATGTCACACGGGAGAGCGAGCGTGCTTTTTTTCAAAACTGGATGGAGTCGAGGAAGAGCACAAGTCATCCGAAGCGTTCGGTGCCATTCTTGAACGTGTACTTCGGATCATCATAAAGCGCCGCGCCCAACCCCAGGCCGATTCCTATACCACCAAGCTGTTCGAGGGCGGACACGATAAGATTCTCAAAAAAGTGGCCGAAGAAGCCGGCGAGGTTCTTCTCGCTGCAAAAGGGGGCAAGCGAGAGGAGATTATCTATGAAGTCGCTGATTTGTTCTTCCACACTCTGATGGTGCTTGGTTACCACGAGGTCTCTCTGCAAGAGGTGTATGAAGAGCTGGGTGCACGATACGGGAAGTCCGGTCTCAAACAGCAACAATGAGGCGAGCCCGATGAATGACTGCCTGTTTTGTCAGATCGTCCAAAAACGCATTCCTGCCAAAATCGTTCATGAGGACGAGCATACGTTGGCTTTTGATGACATCAATCCGCAGGCGCCGGTTCATACCCTGATCATTCCGAAACAACATATACAGACAGTGGGAGATTTGAGAGAGACCGATGCAGGGCTCTTGGCTCAACTGTTGCTTTCCTGCACCAAGGTCGCGAAAGACAAGGGCCTTGCGCAGTCAGGCTACCGCATCGTGACCAATACAGGATCAGACGCGGGCCAGACGGTATTTCACCTCCACCTGCACGTGTTAGGCGGGCGGCGCAGGAGCTGGCCGCCGGGATGACTGGCGTTGATCAACTCTGTCGCGTTTGACAGGTTTCCGGTGCGTCTGTTAACCTGACCGGTCAATTTTTCCGATCACTTACGCATACCAGCCCCACCGGATTTTGGGGGAGTGAGGAGCTGCGTCTCCCATGGGTCGAGGCCTGATTTCTGATGATGTCATCAACCAGATCAAGGATCGGATCGACATCGCCGAGGTTGTCGGGCAGCATGTCAGCTTGACTCGTGCGGGTCAGAATTTGAAGGGGCTCTGCCCCTTCCACCAAGAAAAAACTCCATCGTTCACCGTCAGCTCCAGCCGGCAGATCTTTCACTGTTTTGGGTGTGGCGCCGGAGGCAATGTGTTCACGTTTTTGACCAGAATTACCGGAGCCAGTTTTCCAGAAACGGTGCGGGATCTGGGTCGCAAAGTGGGCATTGAGGTTCAGGATGCCGTCTCCGTTTCAGGGTCTCAGACCGCCCAAGGCCATCGCCTCGAACAGCTCAATCAGATGGCAGCACAATGGTTTCAGCAGAATTTGCAGAACGATCGTTACGGAGCTGAGGCGCGAGCCTATCTGGCAGGCCGAGGCATCCAGGAGGCGACGATCGAGCGATTCGGCATCGGGGTCGCGCCGGGAGAATGGGATGCATTAATCAGGTGGCTCGGCATGCAGGGATACACCCAGCAAGACATGGCTGCAGCCGGCCTGGTAGTCGCGCGGGACAACGGAACCGGCTATTACGACCGCTTCCGTGCCCGAGTCATGTTCAGCATCACCGACCTCCGTAGGCGCGTTGTCGGATTCGGTGGCCGCGTACTTGGCGACGGGATACCCAAATATTTGAATTCGCCGGATACGCCGCTGTTCAAGAAAGGGCAAACGCTCTTTGCCCTTGATGTCGCCCGGGAAGCCATCAGCCGCACGAAGACGGTCATTGTCGTCGAGGGCTATTTCGATGCGATCGCCCTGCACCAGGCGGGTTTGACTCACACGGTGGCGACCCTTGGTACCGCCCTCACACTCGAACATGTTCAGGCGCTCCGGCGGTTTGCGTCAAAAGTGGTGTTGCTGTTCGACCCCGATGCGGCCGGTGTCCGAGCGGCGTTACGAGGGCTGGATCTCTTCGTGAACAGCGGATTGGGCGTGAAGGTGGTGACCTTGCCCACCGGTGACGATCCCGATACCTACGTTCGAAAAGAGGGGCTCGACGCGTTTACGCGCTTGGAACAACAGGCCCCGAGTTTGCTGGATTTTGCTCTTGAGCAGAGTGTCAAGACTGCGGAGAGCAGTACCATGGAAGGACGAATCCAAAGCGTGGACGAAATCTTGCGCATCTTGCAGAAGAGCGAGCATCCCATCGAACGGGAAGAACGGATTCGTGTGGTCGCAGAACGCTTCGGCATCAATCAGCAGCGCCTCATTGATCGGTATCCGGCCTTGCGGGAAAAACATCCGTCGCGTTCGGCTGTCTCTAAAAGCGAAGCAACGCCCGCTGCCTCATCGAAGGGGGCTCCGGAGGAACGGGACTTGATCTATCTGTTGCTGCATGGCCAGTTGTCTGCCGCCGACGTCCGTCGGTTGCGCCCTGAAGCGTTTTCGATGCCAGGCTGTCGCCGAATCGTTGAAGCCGCGCTGGTCCATCTTGAGCCGGACGGTCGCGTGGGACTTCGTCGATTGCTCGATAGGGTCGTCGATGATCCAGAGTGCGGACCGCTGGCCACGGAATTGTCTATGCAAGAGCAGCATTTTGACGACGCCCGCGCGCATATACAGGGTTGCCTCGAGACGATCGATCGAAAGCGGACTGAAGCCATGCTGCGTGACCTGATCACGCAGCTCAAGGCCGCAGAGCGGGAAGGACGGATCGAAGACGTCAGTGCCTTGAATGCCCGTGTGAATGAAATTCGTCTGCAAAAGGCGGGTCGTCCGCTCGGAGTGCTTTCTTTGGTGAAGGGAGTAAGTAAGGAGTAAGCATGGCGAAACAAGAATTGCTCGTTGAAGTAAAAAAGCTGATCTCGATCGGTAAGGAGAAGGGATTTCTGACCTACGACGAGTTGAACAGCACGTTGCCCGCCGAAGTGGTTTCTTCCGAACAGTTCGGCAGCATCATGACGATGTTCGGCGAAATGGACATCGAAATCGTCGATGCCCCGGAAGGTGAGCGTCATCAAAAAAACCGGATTGCGACCCCTGATCAGGAGGAGGCCGTCGAAGACACGGAGGAGAGCGAAGCGGAGGACAATGAAAAGGAGATCGACCTGACACCGGGAGCACTGAGTCGGACGGACGATCCGGTGCGGCTCTACCTCAAGGAAATGGGGAGCGTTGCGTTGCTCAGCCGCGAAGGCGAGATCGAAATCGCCAAGCGCATCGAGGAGGGGAAGCGGGACATCGCATTTGTCATCTACGGCATGCCGATGACGATCGAATTCATCCTCGCGCTTCGCGATCAACTGAAGAACGGCAAGATCGACGTCCGCGAGATCGTGCCTATACAGGAAACGGAAGAGGACTTCGAAGAAGAAGAAGTCGAGCGGGACTACGAGGAGTTGCGGCTCAAGACCCTGGAAGGCCTGAATACCGTCCGCAAGGTGTCGACGTCGCTGAAGGGGCTGTACGAAAAGTCGCGACAGGCGGGCAAAGATCCCGCGAAGCTCAAGAAGATCAAGAAGCAGATCGATGCGATCCGCGAACAGGTTGTCGACAAGATGGAAGCCGTGAACCTGCACGGGGTCCTGAAGGATCGGATGGTCCAGCGCGTCCGTGAGATGGCGATCCAGATTCGCACGGCGGAACGTGAAATCGTCAGTTGCCAGCGACGCATCGGAGTCGGCGGTGAAGCGGGAGCTGAACTGCTGAGGAGACTGTGCCGGGATCGGAAAGATTTTCAAGGAGTCAAACGAAAAACTGGAGTGTCGGAAGAAACTCTCCAGGACATTAAAAAATTGTACCAGGCTGCCAAGAGCCGCATCCGCCAATTGGAGACCGAGGAGGCCCTGGTTTCAGGAGAAGAGATCAAGGATGCGGTCAAGCATCTCGACGTGGCGGAGGAGAAGGTCAAACGCGGCAAGGCCGAACTCGTGGAGGCGAACCTGCGGCTCGTCGTCAGTATCGCGAAGAAATATACGAATCGCGGCCTGCAGTTCCTGGATTTGATCCAGGAAGGGAACATCGGACTCATGAAGGCCGTGGACAAGTTCGAATACAAACGCGGGTACAAATTCAGCACGTACGCCACGTGGTGGATCCGCCAGGCGATCACCCGCGCCATCGCCGATCAGGCCCGGACGATCCGTATTCCCGTTCACATGATCGAAACCATCAATAAACTGATCCGGACGTCCCGTCACCTGGTGCAAAAGCTCGGGCGAGAACCTACCCCAGAAGAGATCGCGGAGCGTATGGACTTGCCTCTCGATAAAGTACGGAAAATCTTGAAGATCGCCCGTGAGCCGATTTCGTTGGAAACCCCGATCGGTGAAGAAGAAGACAGCCACCTGGGTGACTTCATCGAAGACAAGAAGGCCATTTCTCCATTGGAGGCGGCCATCCGCTATGATTTGCAACGCCAAATCAACAGCGCGCTGGAGACTCTGACGCCGCGTGAAGAGAAAGTGTTGCGCAAGCGATTCGGAATCGGCGAAGCGACCGATCATACGCTGGAGGAGGTCGGGCAGGACTTTGAAGTGACCCGTGAGCGCATCCGTCAGATCGAAGCAAAAGCCTTGCGTAAGCTACGGCATCCGAGCCGCAGCAAGAAACTAAGGAGTTTCGTGGAGAGCTTGTGAGACTGACGGATGATTGACTCCGCCTCCCGCCCGGGCCTAAAATCGGTTGGACGTCGAGGGCTGCGGTAAGGCTGAGCTGTTGAAAGGCTGTCGAGTCTGATCCGAATCTCGACCTCGCTCTGAGCCGGAGCCAAGCTGTTCCCAGGGGGCCCATAGCTCAGGTGGTTAGAGCGGCTGACTCATAATCAGCTGGTCCTAGGTTCGAGTCCTAGTGGGCCCACCAGTGGACCGGCAGCGGGAATCGCATATCCTTCCTCCTTGAACCTCAGATTTGGGAGTGCATTGAACCAGAATCTGTCTCCCCTCATCGAACTGCAAAAGCTTGATCTTCGCATCATGGAGATCACCGAGCAGCGCCGGAGGATCCCTGAACGACTCCATGCGGTTGAAGCGCCTCTGCTCGAGGCAAAACAGTCGCTCCAGGACACGAGTGGTGCCGTCGAAGCGTCGGTCAAGGAGCGGCGCTCGCATGAAAAAGACGTCGAGGCTCAGGATGCCCATACCGACAAAATGCGGGCACGGTTGTCCGAACTGAAGACGAACAAGGAATATCAGGCCCATCTGTTCGAGTTGCAGATGGCCAACAAAAAGAAGTCCGAAATCGAGGACAAGGTATTGGCCTGCATGGAGAAAATCGAACAACTTCAAGCGGCGGCGAAAGAAGCAGAGGCAAAGGTTCGAGTCGCGGAGCAGGCCTTTACGAAGGAAAAGCAGGTGCTCGACGAGCTGGACCGGAAGCTGTCGGCGGAGCTGGCCGAACTGGAAGGCCAGCAGCGGGAACGATCGTCGAAGGTCGAACCGGTGTTGCTCGCTCGCTATGCAAAGTTAAAAGCCTCCAGAAAGGATCAGCCGCTTGCGGCCATCCAGCGCGGCATGTGTGCCGGATGCCGGCTGCAAATCCCTCCTCAATTAGTTGCGGAAGTGAAACGCTCTCAGGATCTGCACACCTGCCCCTATTGCCACCGCATGTTGTACTGGGATGGAGAAGCGCAAGCCGACCAGAAGCCGCTGGATCAGACCAAGCCGACCGATCTCGAGGTAGGAGAATCGGTATAAGAGCCGAGTCTCTTGGCACTAGGTCGCGGTCTCCTCGAGAACGGATTTCGTCGTCTTGAAGTGCAGTTTTGCGACCGCTCCCAACCGCTCTTGTCCGTGTTTCTTCACGACCATCCTGCCGGCCAATTCCACTGCAGGTGATGCCCCTTTGGGTAACACGGTGCCGATCTCATCCGAGAGGCGCTTGAGCCGCAACAAGAACTCGGCCCGAGCCACGATCGAGGCGGCCGCGACGGCGATATCCGACTCTGCCTTCGTCCGCTGCTCAAGGACGATGCGCCGCCCTTTTTCTTGGAGGGCGTTGAGAATCAGCCGCTCGTCACCGAATTGATCCGAGATCGCACGCTCACAGGAGACGCGTTCCAGTAATGTCTCAAGCGCCTTGGCATGTCCCCAAGCAAGCAAACGATTGAGGTTTCGGATCTTTCCATAGAGCTCGTTGTACTTCTGGGGACCAATGGCGATGACGCTGTGCGGACAAATCGTCCTGATGTCAGGGGCGAGTTCGAGAATGCGTCCGTCCGAAATTTTCTTGCTGTCTCGCACCGCCATGAGCGTGAGCTCCTCTTGTGTCGTCGCATCGACGAACACGGCGGCGATGACGAGGGGGCCGAAGTAATCGCCCTTTCCCGATTCGTCGATTCCTATGCGTTCGATGGAAGAGGATGGCATCCTGTTGGATCTGTGTAAGGCTGAGCAGGTAGTCGATGCTCGTGCGGGCGACGAGTTGCAGGCAGCGCTCCCTGCTTGGATGCGAGGAGCATCCTGCCGGGATTCGCTTACGTCGGCCAGTGGAAAACCTCGGTGCGAGGCGCTAATGTAGCAGAGCAGTGAAAATCGGTCAAACCCATTGACCGCAGCAGCGTGTAGCCATGGAGGTACGAGTGGTGGACGATTTGAAGATGAGGCATGCTCAGATCATCATCTGCGCCTTACTGTCTTTGTCGCTTGCGTTCGCCGGCGGCTGCGAGACCAATCCCTACACAGGCCGATCACAATTGCTGATGACCTCGGTGTCGCAGGAAATGCAGCTTGGCGCGCAGGCCTATAGCCAGGTAAAAAACGATCCCAAAATAAAACCCTCGCAGGACCCTAAGGAAATTGAGCCGGTAAAGCGCGTGGCTGCTCGCATCGTTGAGGCGGCGAAACGATCGAAGTACGCAGAGATGGCGCAGCAGTTTCAATGGGAAGTTACCGTGATCAAGGACGACAAGACCGCCAATGCCTTTGCGCTGCCCGGTGGGAAAATGGCCGTGTACACGGGCATCTTTCCGATGGCCAAGACGGAAGCCGGCCTCGCCGCAGTCATGGGGCACGAAGTGGTGCATGCCTTGGCTCGACATGGGGCGGAACGGATGAGTCAGGGCCAACTCACGAGTGCGGCGCTGCAAGTCGCCGGCGCGGCCGCCGGTGCGAGCGGCATGAATCCACTTCTCTCGCAGGGGACGATGGCCGCACTGGGAGCAGGAGCGCAAGTCGGTGTGTTGCTTCCCTTCAGTCGGAAACACGAATCGGAAGCGGACTATATCGGGATTCTGCTTGCGGCCGACGCCGGGTACGATCCGCGCGAATCGGTGGCTTTGTGGGAACGGATGGCCCAAGTATCCGGTGGCGGCGCGCCAGCGGAGTTCATGTCCACCCATCCGAGTCATGAAACACGCATCGACCAGTTGAAGAAATGGCTTCCCGAAGCGATGACGATTTATCAGTCAAAGCAACCGGTTCCGGCTGCGGAGTTGCCACCGGTGGGTCGGTAACTGTACGCGTCATAGTATCCATGCGGCTCCTTCTTGCATCACGCTCGTTCATTTCCTATACTCAATCTGCGCGAGGGAGAGGACCAGGTGATCGCTCGTGGCGGGTGACGCCACGGGAGGAAAGTCCGGACTTCATGGGCAGAGCGCTGGGTAACGCCCAGGCGGAGTGATCCGACACCGGCACCACAGAAAACAAACCGCCGATGGCCAAAGCGACGGGACCCCAATCGAATCGCTGCGGATCAGGTAAGGATGAAACGGTGGAGTAAGAGCCCACCGCGGGGATGGTGACATCACCGGCACGGTAAGCGTCGCTCGATGCAAGACCAAATAGGAAGACAGCTGTCGCTTCCTTCGAAGCGGCGACCGGCTGGCCCGGCCGAGGTCTTCGGGTAGGTCGCTTGAGGTTCGAGGTAACTCGGATCCCAGAGAAATGATGACCACCGTTGAGGAACAGATCCTTGACGGGACAGAATCCGGCTTATCGGTCTTCTCCACCGCGCTTTCTTACCCCGTCCGGGCGTTCTCACCACGTCGGCTGTGTAGAAGCCTGTCTATTGACCTGGCACTATCGTGGTGCTAGGATCTTTGATCTTTGTCATTGATTTTTAAGATATTTCTGGATGATTCGCGGTAGATGCCAGCAGTAATGGTGTATCCACCGATGGCCAGAATCGAAAGGCGTCAATCTGTGAAGGGCCACGGAAAGGGTTGGAGGTTCGTATGAAACTGACAGGCGCCGAAATTTTTATCGAATGCCTGAAGCGTGAAGGAGTGAAAACCCTCTTTGCGCTACCGGGAGGGGTTGTCCTCAAGATTTTTGACATGCTGCACCAACAGAAGGACATTGAGGTCGTGTTGACTCGCCATGAGCAAGGTGCCGGCCACATGGCCGAAGGGTACGCCAAGGCCACCGGTAAGGCGGGTGTGTGTCTGGTGACGTCGGGACCGGGCATGACCAATGTGATTACCGCCTTGGCTGATGCCTACATGGATTCTGTCCCATTAGTGTGCTTTAGCGGTCAGGTGCCAACCAGCTTGATCGGAAACGATGCCTTCCAAGAGGCGGACAACGTGGGCCTGAGCCGTCCCTGCACGAAGTACAACTTTCTCGTGAAAGACGTCAACGAGCTGGCCTCAACCATCAAGGAGGCGTTCTACATTGCAACCACCGGGCGTCCTGGGCCGGTTTTGGTGGACATTCCCAAAGACGTCTCGATGGACAAGGCGGAGTTTAATTATCCGAATTCCGTGTCGATCCGTGGCTACAACCCGACGTATGAAGGCAATAAGTGGCAGGTCAAACAGGCCGCAGAAGCCATCATGAAGTCGAAGAAGCCGATTCTTTACGTCGGCGGCGGCGTGATCTTCTCGGGTGCCTCGAAAGAATTGCTTGAGTTGGCCGAACTCACCCAGATTCCAGTGGACATGACGTTGATGGGGCTGGGCGCCTTTCCGGGCGAACATCCGCTGTCTCTTGGAATGATGGGCATGCACGGCACATACCAAGCCAACATGGCCGTGCATTACTCCGATCTCGTGGTGGCCATCGGCGCCCGCTTTGACGATCGGGTGACGGGTAAGGTGTCCGAGTTCTGTCCCTACGCCAAGATCATTCACATTGATATTGATCCGACGTCGATCAGGAAGAACATTCACGTCGACATTCCCATTGTCGGTGACTGCAAGGCCGTGCTGCGCGAATTGAATCAGATTCTCAAGGCAACTGTAAACGGCGAGCAAAAGGAACTCCGCAAAGCCTGGTGGGACCAGATTCGGGAATGGCAGGGCGCGCATCCCCTCAGCTATCAGCAGGAGGCGGATGGACCCATCAAGCCGCAGCAAGTGATCAAGCGCCTGTACGAGCTCACGAAGGACCTGGATCCAATCGTATCCACGGACGTCGGTCAACACCAGATGTGGGCGGCTCAGTATTTTAAGATGGCCAAGCCGAACCGTTGGTTGACCTCCGGCGGACTCGGCACCATGGGATTTGGATTTCCCGCGGCAATGGGTGCCCAAGCCGCCTTTCCCGGTCGGCTCGTCCTCTGCATCGCAGGTGACGGCAGTGTGCAGATGAACATGCAGGAAATGGCAACAGCGGTCGTGCACAAACTCCCGGTGAAAATCATCGTCTTAAACAATCGATTTCACGGAATGGTCCGACAATGGCAGGACCTCTTCTACGAGGGACGCTATGCCTCGAGCTATCTGGACACCACTCCGGATTTCGTCAAGCTGGCCGAAGCATACGGGGCCACGGGTTTGCGGGCGTCA
>DASTJX010000074.1:0-4100 GCA_035716265.1 Nitrospira sp. | reverse complement strand
CCCTTGACCGAATTTGAAGCCCCCGTCCAGGTGTTTGCCGACAAGGCGACGAATTCCATCATCATCAGCTCGACAAAGTCGGCATACGCTAGACTCCAATCGGTCATTCGCGACCTCGATGGCCGACGAAAACAGGTGTTCGTCGAAGCCGTGATTTTAGAAGTTCAAGTCGATCGCCTCCGGCAGATCGGCACCGACCCGGTTCAGGTCTTGGCGGCCGGAAAGAGCGGCCAGTTCCAAGGCATCGGCAGCATTAACCGAGCTCCTGAGGATATTGCGACGATCGCACAGACCATCAGTGGTATCGCAGCAGGAACCTCGACGGGCGGAGCCGTTTCGGTACTCAATACCATCAACATCCGGGCGTTCTTACAACTCCTTCTTAGTCTGACGGACACGAACGTGCTTTCGACTCCACAGGTGCTGGCGGCCGACAATCAGAAGGCCAAGATTGTCGTGGGTGAAAATAGGCCATTTCCGACAGGCCAGGCGCAGGGGATCACCGGCGGCACGCTCGTGACCATTGAACGGAAGGACGTAGGCGTCACGCTCGAGTTGACCCCGCAAGTATTGGAAAATGACCTGATCCGCCTCGAAATCAAACAGGAAATCACCGCCATTGCAGAAGCCGTGGCCCAGACTATCGGCACAGGAGCTGCGACGGTCCCGGTGGGACCGACAACGACGAAACGTTCCATGGAGACTACTACGATTGCCAAGGACGGTCAGACCCTGGTTGTAGGCGGGTTGGTCCGGGATAACTTGACCCTCAGTGAACGCAAGGTCCCACTGTTGGGAGATATTCCGCTGTTGGGGTGGCTCTTCCGATTCCAAAGCCGGCAATCGGAAAAGCTCAATCTGCTCGTGTTCCTGACTCCCTCCCTGGTGCGAGACGAAGTGGACATGGTGGAGTTGAATGCCCGCAAGTCCGTCGAACTGAATTCGCTGCAGCGTGACAACCGGGTGGAAGAGCCGACGAGATTGAAACAAGAAGTCCTTGAGAAGCTCCAACGGCCCCCGTCTCTCCAGCCGACTCAGCCAGCCCAACCGACCGAACCATTAGTGCTCCCACCGCCCGTCTCGAAGCCGGAGTAGTTCGACTCGTCAGACAGGCTGCCTTTGACAACGCTGCAGCTCTGAAAAGTCCCAGCGGCCTCTTGCGTAAGCAAGTATGCACTGCACGACCAGAGGCTGGGGAAACCACCAGACGCCGAAGATTGCGAACTGCACTACAGTGCACTTGCGAATTTGGACCGCGACCAGCCGGATCATTCAGTTTGCCGGCACATGTTCACTTGACCAAGTCTCAATGAATGAAGGAGCCGTAGGAATATGAAAACGACCCTCTCATTTGCCTTTGTGGCGATCAGCCTCAGCGTCCTTGTGGCATGCGTGGACCATCGCGCTGGATCTGATGATGTCGTCAAGAATCAATCTGGAGCGGCAGATCCGCTAGCAAGCACTGAAAGCGAAACCCCCGAGGACAAATACCAGCTGGGTATGCGCCACGAAAAAGGGATTGCCGTGCCGCAGGACTATTTAGAGGCTGCCAGATGGTATCGGCTGTCTGCCATGCAAGGCTATTCAGAAGCCCAATACAAACTTTGCGAGATGTCTGAGAGAGGACAGGGCTTGCCCCAGGATTATCAAGAGGCGTTACGCTGGTGCGGTCTCGCCGCTGATCAGGGTCATGGAGGGGCGATGTTCATGCTCGGCCGCCTCTACCATACCGCGCATGGTGTTGCTCAGGATTTTGTGCGAGCGCATATGTGGTACAACCTGGCAACTGCATATGGGTATCACGAGGGTAAAAAATGGCGGGATCGGCTTGCGGAAGACATGAGCCCAAGTCAAATCGCTGAAGCGCAAAAACTGGCTCGTGAGTGGAATGTAAGAATGAGCCCCCGACAGAACTCATAGGCCTGGCCCGGCTATGACAATCGCCCGTCGAGAATGCGGGGCGGTCAGAAGCGGAAGCGAAGATATGATGTCCTATGGCATCGGCAGCACTGCCATGGATACCACCCCACGCTGCTCAGGATGTGGTCCCTCCACCGATGGCGAGCCAAACGTGTGAGCACGCAGTGTCCCTCATGCTTGACGTCGACGGGATGAGTTGGCTTTTCCGGGAAAACGTTCTAGTCGTCGATGAGGAAATCCGACGGAGAGAGTACAGGATCCACGTAACGGTAGAACTTGAAATTGTTTGCGAGGATTCCACTGCTCCACAACCTTTCTCAGCGCTTGATTAAGCAGGAATAGTCAATAAAGCCGCACGCACCGCATCCTGCAGGACCTGTTCGGAAGTCACCTTCTTGACGAACGTTGCTGAGGCGCCATTTTCCCTAGCGATTTCTAAGATGGTCGGATAAAAGAGTCGAGTCAGCACAATGACTGGTTTTCGAGGAAGGCCGGCCGGAACAGCCAGCTGTTTTAGCAGATCGGTTCCATGAATGTCAGGCAAAGCCAGTTCGAGAATGACGCAATCAATGGGCTGCGACTGGTAAAGTTTAAGCCCGTCCTCTCCGTTCTCAGCCTCCAGGATAAGGGAATCGGGGAGCGCGCCTAGGACTACGCTGCCATAGTACCGTCGATCCCGCGCACTGCCGTCGATCAGGAGAATGGATTTCTGGCCCGCCATGGACAACCGCCCTTGTCAGCATGTCGGCGGTCGGGCCTTCCAGGAGGCCGGCGGCATCTGAGGTAGGAAGTGGAGTTGTATTTTGGACTCATTTATGAACTTGCGTCAATGAGAAACATGCATTGAGAGAGCGGACGCCGCGGGCAGCTGTCGGGCAGTCATGACATACCCGGCAAGGATCTCACCGACTATTCAGACACATACGCCGCTCTCCCTGGGAAAAAGCTGTGCGGGGGCTTCTTGGATCCGCTCTTGCCCACCAGGCAAACTTAAAAGGAATGTAGGCGCATTGTTTCTGCCCTTAGCGTGCTAACACCGCAGTGGGCGGCCTTCGCTTTGAGGTGCATGAAAAACCGTCAAAGTTTCTCGCGAGGGTGGATTTGAACTCAGGCGATTTGTCCCTGGCAGATGAGACGCATTGTTTTCAAATTCTCGGAAATATTGGTCTTTAGCTGAGCCGCCTGGTATGACAAGCTGAGAACCTCACGAACCACAGAACGCACGAGGTTATGGACCGACTGCACTCTTATCTCGAGATGCGGCAACTTCTCCTGATCACTCTTCCTCCGACTTCTCCTCCGCGGAAAACCTCCATGGGCAGACGTATGGCGGGTTTTACCCGAGCTGCGGGGTCCCCCTAATGGGCCTGGACGCACCCGGACTGCCGTCAGGCTTGCCGAGCCTGATACAGGAGCGATATACGATGACGACCATATGGTCTGATACTATGCATAATCGATACATGCGGATATTCTGGAAGCTGCTGATCGGATTGTCTGCCATGACGCTGGGTGCCTGCGCGGAGGAGCACGGGAAAGGCTACTGGCTGCGTCATGCCACGGTGACGCTCGCGCAAGCCGCGCAGATTGCTGAGAAGGGCGGACCTGGACGAGCCGTGGGAGCTGAACTTGGGCAGTCTGGGACCCGCGTCTTTTATGATATCGAGATCATCGATACCTTCAATAAGTCCCGCCGCCTACGTGTGGATGCGGAAACCGGAAAATTTATCCAAGGCCTGCCTCTGTCCCGGTAGCCTTTCGGCGTCAGGCGCGCCGTGGATCAAGACGGATTTCTTTACACCTCTGCCGATATCTTCGATGCCTGGAGTTCGGCTTTCGCAGGTAGATCCACGCTTGACCATTCTGCAAGCCGGCTTCTTCTTGACCAACTCGCGCACGAGGCCCCCGTGAAAAGCAAAATTTCCTGTCGGTCCTCTTCGTCCGGTTTTGCTGCGCTTACGACGTACTGAATTCGTGGCGGAGAAAATCGATAAGAAGAGACGCTGCCAGGCGGTTCCCTTCAATGTTCCAATGAGTGTTCCTGGGGATATACAGTCTTCTTTCTTTACTCGCGCCCTTGAATGCTGGCAGAAGATCTAGATGCTTGATGCCGCGACCTTGTAACTCCTGTGCAAGCCGTGTGTTTGGAAGGTCAAAATCAAGCTCGTCATGGGACAAGT
>DASTJX010000073.1:0-2821 GCA_035716265.1 Nitrospira sp. | reverse complement strand
ACCGTGCTACGGCCGAAACGCGATCGAAATTGAAACAGGTCGGTCATGCCTTTGATGGTGAGGTAGATACTTCTTACGAGAGGAATCTGGGCAATCCATCGCTCAGTCCATGCGATGATCTGGCTCCCCAGGACATGGGTTGCGAGTGCGCCGGCCGTGATGACCAGAAGACCAAAAAGCAGCAAACCGATGGCAGGAGTGGCGATGACGCCGACTTGACCAAGAAGCGTCGCTATCATGCGATCGACCGCGGACCACAGCGCAGAAAGGATCAGGAATGTGGCCCAGGTCGGTACCAAGATCAACAGGCCGGTGAAAAAATAGCGCGACAGTGTTCTCATGGTTTTGTTGGTTCAGACGGCGGACCGTCGAGCGGCAGTGTAACAGAAACGAGCGGCAATTAGAGCGTGGGCGCTCTTGATCTCAGCCAGAGGGTGCATTATCCTGGGGCTCACCCGCAATCTTTATGAGAGGTGTCCATGGCTGACCCTTCGAGCACGAGGCGTCCGGTGCAGATAGATAAGGATTTGCTGGCTATACTGTGTTGTCCCGAGACCAAACTCGACGTCAGCTTAGCCGATGATGCTCTGATCAGCAAAGTCAACGATGCGGTGAGCCGAGGCGTATTGAAGAACAAGGCGCAAAAGTCGGTCACCGAATTGCTCGACGGCGGCTTGATCAGAGCTGATAAAAAGATCTTGTATCCCATCCGTGAAGATATCCCTGTGATGCTCATAGAAGAAGGTATCCCCCTCGATCAGGTTCTCTAGCGCCTGACGCCGATAGTCAGTTCGAAGCCGACAGCTCTAGGGCCGGAACATGCCTCGCTGTTCTTGTTCAGTCTTCGATCCGGTAGAGGCTCCGCACTGCTGGCAGAGGTATTCATACAGGTTGCCGGTCGGTAAGACGAGAAGCAGCCGTTCGCGCGTTGGAGTGGCCACCCGGCAGCGCGGACAGTACAACAGGGATGCATTCAGGTTTCGGAATTGCTCCTCTTGCTCAGAGGGACGCGGCCTTCCGGCCCTTGGAGGGCCAGGAGGCCATCCAGGGCCCGATGGTTTGCGCGGAGGCGGTGGCATACGGTTGGATTGTAGGGGAGCGGTTTCCCTCGGTCAATGGTGCTGCTGTGCTCAGGGCATCGGAATCCCGTCTACCAAGTATCGCTCGATCCGGGTCCACCATTTCGCCGAGACCGCAACAGCGTCCACAGACCTCTTCCTCCCTGCACAAGGGCATAAATGCTCAGGCTGCTGAGCAGCCCATAGAACCCGGCCGTGCTCCATGACCACAATTCAGGAGCATGGAGCATCACGCCGAGGGCGACATGGCCGCCTACCCCCAAGCACAGAGCGAAAATGATCCACTCGCGCATCACGTGAATCAACCCGGCATGCAACCGGACAGGAATGGGGATGACGGGGGCCCCAATGGCGGAGAACTAAGCAGCTGGAGTCTTGGCTGATTCGATTTCCGTTGCCGTGATGAGGCTCGACAGATAATCCGCCACAAAATTCAAGGCCTCTTCGCGGCCGTCGGCGCGACGGCCTTTTTCCCGACGCTGAACCGAAAGCTCGTGGTCGAGGTCAGATTTGACCTCGGTGAGGACTCTCTGGAGCGACGATGGAGTCAAATTAGTATCCATGTCTTCCAGTTCTTGACAACGATCCAGCACCCAGTTGAGGCCTTCAATCCGGCCCGCGTAGTGTTCCTGTTCGGCCGTATCGATCCGCGCCATAGTGGTGGCGAATGTCTGAGCTTCGTACACAAGGTTATAAAAACTGGTGACCGCTCGCTGAAGGGTTGAATTCATAGAACTCCTTTATATTCCAGTGCGATGAAGAGATCAAACAATTATACATGAGAATAGACGGCCGACAAGCAGAAATTTCGCAGGACTTACGTAAAAAGAAGGGAGTGGAACTCATTCATAAAACCATAATAGAGCGGGGCAAAATCTTTGAGGCTCTCGGGGCTGGTTTCCTTCAATCGCTTAAAGAAAAAGACCTGTGCTCGTGGATCGAGTTGCTCCAGTAAGTGGCTCAGCTGCGCCATCGTATAACTGCCGGAGGGCACGCTCAGAATGTAGTGAACCAGGCGCTCGACGAACTGCTGCGCCACATATTCACTCGTCAAGTATCCTTCAGGAAGCTTTCCTACAGCCAGGAACTCGTCGAACGGTATCGCCTGAGCCGCAAATGGGATTGATTGGTCTTGACCCGAGGTCACGCTGCCCGCACCTCATGCAAGTGCCAGGAATAATTAGGACAACTCTACTGGACCCCCCCTACCCCGTCAAGCGGGCAGAAGCAGCATATGCCGTGAGGCAAAAGACCGATAGGAACGGAAAGGGCAGGTCTCTTGGGGCACCCTACCCCTTTGTTGAAGATTTAATCCCAGCTGCAGCGTGCGGCCAAACCGAGTGTGCTCGACCCGGAGCAAACCAAGGCATCACTCGTGCCCTTTCGCCGGCTTATTTCGGCGAACGGATGAGAACCTCAAGCATCCTTGGCTGATCGTTCTAATCAGATGTGAAGCCGCCTAAACAGAAGGGGCAGGGTCCCCTTCGGAACCCTGCCCCTCCGTCAAGCGTTCCTAGCTGCGTATTACAGCCAGTTTATGCGTACGGCCAAACCGAGCTTACTCGACCCGGAGCGCTGATGATATGCGCGACGGGATAAGCACCAGATGTTGGGAGAGACCGAAGCCTCTCCCAACGACTGACGCGATCTTAGAGCCAGTTCACCCGTTCGGCGGGTCTGACATAGATCGGCTCTTCGACCTGGATGCGCGCCACTTCCTTGCCCGACTTGTTGAAGCCCAG
>DASTJX010000072.1:0-5047 GCA_035716265.1 Nitrospira sp. | reverse complement strand
AGACTCTGTTGGAGCTGAGCGCGCACAGTCCGAGCCTGGAACTTCATGAAGTCGATTGATCCATCCAGGCGCGACCGACCCTCGGCAGGTATGACGAGCGCCAGGTCGAAATGAGTGTTGCCGTCATCACAGGTCACCAGTTGGCGCTGGTTGATCGCGAGGAACGGCTCACCCGGTTGATAGACGCTGTCCGCATTGATGTCCTCGAAGGCGACAAGACCGTAGGTGGCGGGGCCGGCCCGAAACATCCATCGCCCTGAGGATTCCAGTACGAAGTGGTCGACGAGATGCCAATTCTGCGGTTCTTCCAAGGCACCGCCGGCATGGCGAACTAACCCAACTAAGATTGGACGAGCCTGATCATGCTCGGTGGTTACGGAGCCGCCTATTCTGCAAAACGTCTCCATCTTCGACTGTTGTGTGCGCACATCGTGAAAGACGCAACCTGTCAACGAGTAGATCCCGATGACCAATAGCCATGAAAGGATGCAGGGGGTGAAGACAGGCCTTCCCGGCAACGATCGTGTATTCACTCTTCTCGCGCCCCTCCCGTATGCGCCGCCCGCTTTCCTTCCTGCAGAAGCATTTGCGGATCGAGGCGACCGTAGAGTTCGATTATTTTTGCGACGAGACCAGTCCACCCCGTCTGATGATTGGCGCCAAGCCCGGCGCCGTTGTCACCGTGGAAATACTCATAGAACTGGAGATAGTCCCGCCAGTAAGGATCCGACTGGAACTTTTCCGCCCCCCCATACACCGGCCGCTTGCCCTGAGGGTCACGCAGAAAAATCTTCGTGAGACGATTCCCGATCTCCTTGCTCACTTCGAACAAATTCATCATCCGTCCGGACCCTGTCGGGCACTCAATTTTGAAGTTGTCGCCGTAATACAAGTAATAGGAGAGCAATGCCCGGATGATCATCGCGTTCACTGGCATCCAGACAGGTCCGCGCCAGTTGGAGTTGCCGCCGAACATCCCGGTATTTGATTCGGCCGGAAGATACTCTACCCGGTACACCTGCCCTCCGACGTGAAAGACGAAGGGATGGTGGTCGTGAAATTTCGAGAGCGAGCGAATTCCATAGGGACTTAGGAACTCGTTCTCATCCAGCATTTTTGAGAGAATGCGTCGCAACCGCTCCTCATTGACCAGCGCGAGAATGCCACGCTCGGCCACTCCGAGATGTCCCTTCCCCGTTTTATGGATGAATGTCATCAACTCCGGCATCTGGTGCGCACGCTGTTGGATTCTCGCGGTCACATCAGGCACGCGATCGCGTTGCCACTCTTCGATGACCGTCGTGGCGCACAGCGGCAACAAACCAACCATCGAGCGGACTTTTAGCCTCGTGGCTGTTCCGTCGGGAAGGCGCAGCAGATCGTAATAGAATCCGTCCTCTTCGTCCCACATCCCCTCCGAGCCCGCCCCGTTCATGGCCGCGGCAATATAGAGAAAGTGCTCGACGAATTTCTCAACCATGTCCTTATACGTGGCATCGTGAGGCGCAATTTCGACGGCGAGCTCCAGCATGTTCTGCGTGAAGAGGGCCATCCATGCGGTGCCGTCCGCCTGCTCCAGATGTCCGCCCGTCGGCAGGGGTGCACTCCGGTCGAACACGCCAATGTTGTCCAGCCCGAGAAAGCCTCCTTCGAACACGTTCTTTCCTAGTCGATCCTTCCTGTTTACCCACCAGGTGAAGTTGAGCAAGAGTTTATTAAAGGCCGTCTTGAGGAAATCGATGTCGCCTTCTCCCCGCAGGGCTTGCTCGGTGCGATGGAGGAACAACGTTGCCCAGGCATGCACCGGCGGGTTCACATCGCTGAAGTTCCATTCATAGGCCGGTATTTGGCCGCTGGGATGAAGGTAGTAACCATTGAACATTAACTGCATTTGTTGCTTGGCGAAGTCGGGATCCACGATGGAAATCGGCAGCGTGTGAAACGCCAGATCCCAGGCGGCGTACCACGGATATTCCCATTTGTCCGGCATCGAAATGATGTCTCGATTGACCATGTGAAACCACTCACGATTTCGAAACTGTCGGCTTCCGCTGTGCAGAGGGTGGGCGTAATGCTCCTCCAGCCACTGATCCGCGTCGAGGAAGTAGAACTGCTTGCTCCAGAGCATGCCGGCGACACCCTGCCGCATGACGTTTGCCTCATCGGGCGTGACGGAAGGCGGCGTGACGGCACGATAGAACTCATCCGACTCGCGAAGGCGGTCCTTCATGATGGCATCAAAGCCTTGGCCGAAGGGCGTGGCGGTTGTGTCTTTTGCAGTCACTTTCGCTCGTGCGGCACCGACCGACGACCCGCCCTGTTGCAACAGCCGCAGTTTTACGGTCGCGGACTTACCGGGGGCGACCGTATCCCGATAATGCGCAGCGACCTTCGTCCCGGTCTTGTCAGGATTGACGGCCCGTTGCTTTCCGTTGACGACGTAATCGTTAATGCCGTCTTTCACATACGGACTGGCATTTGGATACTCGGGAAAGAGCCGTGCGTTATTGGTTTCGTTGTCTGCGAAGAGCAGAGTGGCCTCACCGTCGCAATAGAGGAGGTAGTCGCCCAGGCTGAGATGTTTGACCTCGACTGCGCTGGCCCCGTTTGGGCCGGCCACTTGCTTCAGGGTCGGCTTGGGGCCTGGCTTGGCTTGCCAAGCCGCCCAATCGTTCCGAAACCACAACGTGGGAAGAATATGAAGATCGGCTGCCTTCGATCCGCGATTGCTTGCCGTGATTTGAATGAGAATATCCTCCGGGCCGGCCTTTGCATATTCGACGAACACGTCAAAGTAACGGTTTTCGTCGAAGACCCCCGTATCCAGCAATTCGTATTCCATCATCTCGCGGCTGCGCTGCCTGTTCGTGCGGACGAGATCGTCATAGGGGAAGGCCGCCTGCGGATACTTATAGAGAAACTTCATGTAGGAATGCGTCGGCGTACTGTCGAGATAGAAATAGTATTCTTTGACATCTTCCCCGTGGTTGCCTTCGCTGTTCGTCAGCCCGAACAGGCGCTCCTTGAGAATCGGGTCCTTCCCATTCCAGAGGGCCAGAGCAAAGCAGAGCTGCTGCTGCTCATCGGAGATCCCTCCGATCCCGTCCTCACCCCAGCGGTAGGCCCGTGAGCGGGCATGGTCATGGGTAAAGTAATTCCACGCGTCTCCTCCTTCGCTGTAATCCTCACGAACCGTTCCCCACTGGCGCTCACTCAGATAGGGCCCCCAGCGCTTCCACGCCCGTCCGTCACTTGATAACCGTTCGTGCTCTGCAGTGACCTGTGTCTTCTTGCCCTTCATGATTGCCCCCTTCCTGTCGTCTCTCGTCCCGGCACGTGCATCTGTTGCTTAGTACGCCTCAGGAATGAACCTTCTGCCCTTCAGCGTCGCCTGATCGTCGTATTCATGCTTGAGGGACCGCTTCGGCAACGTTATCTTCTTTGATGGCATCTTCTTGTATGGAATCAAACTCAGCAGATGCTCGATGCAGTTCAACCGGGCCCGGCGCTTATTATCCGATCGCACGAGATACCACGGGGCATGCTTGGAATCGGTAGCGTCAAGCATCAGGTCCCGCGCCCGGGAGTATTCATACCAGTTCTTACGCGAGGGGAGATCCATCGGGCTGAGCTTCCACTGGCGCAGCGGATCATCGAGACGGGCCTGGAAGCGCCGTTCCTGCTCCTCGTTGTTGACCTCCAGCCAGTACTTGATCAGGATAATTCCGGCTTTGGCAATATAGCCCTCCACCACCGGTGCATGTTCGAGAAAAGCTTTGTACTGCTCCTTCGTGCAGAAGCCCATAACATGTTCGACGCCAGCCCGGTTGTACCAGCTCCTGTCGAATATCGTGATCTCCCCGGCCGCCGGGAAGTGTGCCATATAGCGCTGCATGTACATTTGCGTCTTTTCACGGTCGGAGGGCGCGGGCAAGGCGACAACGCGGAACACACGCGGGCTGACCCGTTCTGTGATCGCGCGGATCGTTCCACCTTTGCCGGCACCGTCGCGGCCTTCGAAGAGCAAAATGATTCGCGCCCCCGTCTCCTTCACCCAGGCCTGAAGATGGCATAGTTGGACCTGAAGCCGGCGCAATTCCTTTTCATACGCTTTGCGCTTGAGTTTGGAGTTGCCGTTCTCTTCGTCCTTGCCGTCTTTCGCCATACGCTCACTCCTTAGTAGGACAGTGCGAGGCCTCTCTTCGAGGGCCCGCCTTCCAAAGCACTGTCCGATCCACACATCATGCCGAGACTTCCTGCATATCAGCAAAGAGGAGAACGACGGAACGTGCCTGCGATCGATAGGTCGCACCGGTAATCGAAGGCGCGCTCTGCCATGGAACAATGTCCATGGGCGAATCGAGAGCGGTGTCGATCCATCGGCGCCACTGGGACTGACCATCTTGACCCGGCGGCAACTCAACATCCAGCGGTTCCCAGTAGGCATTCATAATCAGATGCATCAACCGCCGCTCCTTGAGCTCCACATTCAACACCATGCAGTGGGAATCAGCGCTCCAATCCGGCTGTCCCACGTGCACGCCATGCCAGGATTTTTTGGCGTGCCGGATCAGTTGAGCGAGCGTCATTCGCTGGCGTTCGTGCTCCATACTTCTCATGAGCCGCCGCTCATTGAGCAGGGTCACGAAGCGATGGACATCGGCATGCCTGGTCACGGAGTCCCAGTTGAACCAGTTGAGTTCGCTGTCATGACAGTACGCGTTATTATTCCCGTGCTGGGTCCGTCGCACTTCGTCGCCCATCAGGATCATGGGGGTTCCAATTGAAAGAAGCGTGGCGACCAGGAAATTTTTCACCTGTCGGTTGCGCAGTCTGTCGATCTCTGGATCATCCGTCGGTCCTTCCACGCCGCAATTCCAGCTTCGGTTGTCGTCGGCGCCATCCCGGTTGCCTTCATCATTGGAGTCGTTATGCTTTTCGTTATAGGACACGAGATCATTCAAGGTGAAGCCATCGTGGCAGGTCACGAAGTTGACGCTCTGCTCCGGTTCGCGCTGCTTGTGCTCATAGACCGACGGGCTGCCGA
>DASTJX010000071.1:0-4839 GCA_035716265.1 Nitrospira sp. | reverse complement strand
TGCCTTCAGCCTCTGCTGCCGAGCCGGTTGCAGGGCTTTTCAATGGTATGTTACACCCACAGAGGAGGAGTTGCGATGGCTGGAGACGAGGATCAAGAACACGACCGGCTCTTCACGTTGTCGGAAGCCAATCACTTAATTCCGCAGTTACAGTCCCGCCTTGTATCCGTCCGTCAGGCCAAAGCGGTCTTGGCACGGACCAAGGACGACATCCGTCGTGCCAGTGCACGGGCGGAGTATGGTGGTGGAAGCACGGTCGGTCCGCTCTACCTGTCCAGCCTGCATAAAATCAGCTCAAATGTTCAAGCCATCCAGGAGATGGGAGTGCTGGTCAAGGACCTCGATCTCGGACTCTGCGACTTCCCTCACCTCCGGGAAGGCCGGGTCGTGTTTCTCTGCTGGAAGCTCGGTGAGCATGAAATAAAGTGGTGGCATGAAACGACCAGCGGATACAAAGACCGATGTCCATTAGAAGACTCAGTCTGATGTTGATGGACTGTCAGCGATGAAATTTGTCATCATCGGCTTTGATGGTCCCGAGGGAGAGGCCAGACGGAAGATTTACCGTCCGGCTCACCTGGCCAACATGGAACCGCTCGACCAAGCAGGACGAGTGGTACTCGCAGGCCCGCTTACTGATAAAACCGGCAGCCTTATCGTTATTGAGGCCGACTCTTTGGAAGAGGCCGAGCGGTTCGCCCGCGAAGATCCTTACACGGTCAATGGTGTATTCGAACGGGTCGAAGTCCATCCTTTCACGCAAATCTTCCCAAAATCGGCATTGCCCGCCCCCTGATTTCAGCGAGTTACGATCTCCCCTCATCCCTCGTCCGGCGCGTTGCCGAGCACTTGGCCCGGCGGTATAGTTAGACATATGAGAGCATGGGGTCTGGTGACGCTCGCCTTTTCGTCTTTCGCCGTCTTCAGCGGCAATCCTGCCCTTGCCGCCACAAAAACCGTCATTGCTGAAGCCCACTACGTCATGGCCGATGGCGACACACTGGCAGGCGCTGAGGAAAAGGTCCTGCAACGCGCTCAGCGGAGCGCGGTCGAAGAGGCCGGCGTCTATCTGGAATCGACTTTCTACGATTTCGAGCAGGAATCACACGGACGCACCACCCGAAGCACCTCGTTGGAGATCCGCACGATCGCAGCAGCCATCGCCGAGACGGAGATTCTCGACTCACGCCGCTCCTTCGAGAATGAGCGTCCTGTGTTTTTCATACGGATTCGTGCCCGAGTGGATTTAAGCAATTTGGCCGAAGCCATTCGACGCATCCAGTCAGAAGTTCAGCTGGCAAGGCATTTTCAGGAACTGCAACTGGAAAACCGGCATCTGCGCGCGCAACTCGAAGACTTACGGCAACAACCGTCGGGCGTCCGGATGCTGAGCATTGATGCTGGTGGCAAGCTCGAACCGGTTCAACGGGCCAGGCAGCAACTTGAACTCGCCCTTCATACTGCCGATTTGGAAAGGAAGATTCAGTTGGCGTCGAATGCCGCGGGGCTGGACCCCGAGTCCGTCGAGCCCTTAATCGTGAGAGGCCAAGCCTATTTGCGGCTGATCTCCGTTGCCTATTCAGAACATCGCAAGCCCGGCGTCTATGCGAGCTACGTCGAGAAAGCGAGACTTGACTTCGACCAAGCAGTGGAGGTGGACACTAAGAATCCCTGGGCGTGGATTGGAAAAGGCGATGTCCAAACCTGGCTCAAACACACTGATGAGGCAGCACTGGCCTATGAGCATGCCCTGGCCTTGGACCCTTTTTTTGACCTCGCGAGGCAGCGCCTCATCGGCCTCTATACGACGCAGGCGCGGCGACAGGCCAAAGCCAAACAATGGCAGCAGTCACTTCTGACACTCCACAAACTGCTCGACCCACAGGTTCCGGACAGCTGGCGACCCTATCAGAAGGAAGCCTTTCTTCTTCGCAGCGACGTCCTGCTGAAACTCAACCGTCCAGAGCAAGCGCTCGATGATCTGTCGACCGTCATTTTGATCGATCCAACCCACGTCGGCGCCCTGGTGACGCGGGCACACCTCTACCAAGCGCGCCTTCAAGGGCGGCTCGCCAAGGATGATTTCGAACGTGCCTGCGTGCTCGGATCCATCAAGGCCTGCGATCAGCTTCCGTAAAACACCGAAGATATAAGTCATCGGTATTGTTGTGTTTTCACCCCTGGACGGTTTGCCTACCACGATATTCCCCTACGGAAGTCTGTTTGACTTCGCGCGAGCGCCGCTCCTATAATGCAAAATCCGCCATGATATCGAAGTTATAGCCCGCGGACTAGATTTCTCGTGGGGACTGGGCAAAAGGCCTAAGCCGTTCTTGTCCAGTAGCCCATTATTTCCGCATGTTGGGCCTTCTGCGAGGTTGCAGAGATCCCGTGAAAAAGCTTAGATTGTGGCAGGTCGATTCGCTCGAGCCACTGATCGTTCTCACCCCTTAACCCATAGGCGGAGAGTAGGCCGCAATGACTCAATATCGTGTGCTCCCTGGGCCGGAACATTTTCTACCCCCCGCCGCAGCCTCAATGGGTGTGTACCTCCCGAATCCGGGAGAGGCGCACATCAACGGCGTCATCGCTACTGAAGAAAAAGCTTATGAAGAAGCTGCGCGCCAGTTTCTGATGGCCAGAGTGCCAACGATCTTCCCCGGTCCACTTGTCCTCTGGGCTTGGAACGAAAAAGCGGCGAAGAAAGCGACAGCGATTCGCCAGCTTTACAACACACTCAAAGAGTGCGTGCAGCCTGGCCAATCCCCAATGCTGATTCCCATGCCGGACTATCGACCGAAGTATCCCAAAATCAATCCTGAAGTCGAAATCAATCCGAACCACCCGAACCTGACCATCTGGCACAATAAGATCGATTGTTGCATGTTCGTCGGTGTGCATTGTCACCAGGCGAACCTGTCGCTCAAGATCATACGGGGTGGAACCTCGTGTTACACGATTGCGATGTGCGCCCAGGCCGGCCACGAAGACGCAATGCTCTCATTCCGGGATGCATCTGTCGAAAAAATTATGAAGCTGGCCGAGTGGGTTAGAAAGTTAAAAGGTACCGTCAAACCACGGCTGACATCGGCCAAGAGCGGGGCTTCGAACTAAGCCGTTTAAGCTCCGTGCGCAGTGAAAGGAGGCTGGTCCATGGCAGACACACATTCAGTTATCGGGACACAAAACAAAAAAGGACAGACCTTTACTGATACCTGGAAAATGATGCACGAAGCGCCACGCACGCCGTCGTTCTTTACGGGCAGCGAGGTCATCAAGGAAGCGCTTCGGCGGGCCAGCTGCGACGTCATGATTGCGTATCCCATTACGCCCCAAAGCGAAGCAGCCGCACTCATCGGAGAATTGTTTGCCGAGGGCTATATCGGAGATTACTTCCGTGGTGAGAGCGAATTTGCCGTTATGTCGCAGTGCGCAGGGGCCGCATTCGGTGGTGCGCGTGTCTTCACGACGACCGCGGGACCAGGCACGATGCGCGCAATGGAAAACTTTCCGATGTGGGCGGGCGCGCGGCTGCCCATCCAGATGATCGTCACCTGTCGAGGCATCAATTCGCCCCTCTCGATTCAACCGGACACGCTCGAAATCGCCTATCTGCTAAATACCGGCATGTTGGTCTGGCATGCGGAAACCGCCCAGGACTTCTTTGATTGGATTCTTAAGGGCTACATGGTGTCCGAGGAGCCGGACGTGCACTTGCCGCTGGCACTTTGTTGCGATGGATTCTTCGTCACTCATACAAAGGACGTCGTCAATCTGACTCCAGCCGACATGTGCCTGCCACCTTACGACCCCTATCGGTCACCGGTTCCCTGCATGGATATGGAGTGTCCACCGGTTCGCATGATGCGTGATCCGTTCGTCATGAAGAGCAACTATATCAGCTATGCGACGCATGCCAGCTGGCAACAGGAAATTTGGGCGGCTATCGAACGCTCGCGTAAGCATACGATCAAGTGGCTGAATGGCTTGATCGATACCGAGAATACCGATGCTGATATCATGATCGTGGCATCGGGCACAGCCGTGTCACAGGGGCGCGAAGCGATTCGATTGCTGGATGACGAAGGCATTCGCTGCGGACTCGTGAAGGTCAAGACGCTCCGCCCGTGGCCGGAGGAAGAAATCAGGGAAGCCACCAAGAACGCAAAGCATATCTTCGTGCCGGAGTTCAACGTGACCGGCTGGCTGGCGAAAGAGATCAAAGCCACCATTCCTAATCATCAGCGGGTGCATGCAGGCCCGCATGTCTGCGGTGGTATGACCATGCCGCCGGAGATTATCGTGCAGGAAATTAAGACGGCCCTTGGAATGAAAACGCTCTCCCTGGCCGGTCGTGGAAGCTGAGCGGTACATATTTTGAATCTGTTCGCTCCCGCGAGCGAATCTAGAGGAGGCGCCATAATGAGCAAGGAACGAATCAAGATTTCAGAAGACCTGTACGACATCATGCCGTCGGACTACCAGGATCTCGTGAAGAGCGCGACCTACGGCAAGGAAGATCGCGGCTGGAAGGATATCGGTTCGTCGAAAGAACTGATCGAACAGCATTCGTTGTGTGCCGGCTGTCCGGAATCCATGGCCTTCCGGTACATTCTGGCCTCGCTGCCAAATCCGGAAGACACCGTCATGGTCGGCTCGACCGGCTGTACCAGTTTAGTGTTTCCGATGGTTGCGGTTCATAACATACATTCGCTCTTCGGCAACCAGAATGCGATCGCATCGGGCCTGAAACGAGCCCTAAGCGTCCGATTCCCCGGCCGCGTCAAGGATGTGGTCGTTCTCGCCGGCGACGGCGCGACCGTCGACATCGGTCTCGAC
>DASTJX010000070.1:0-5038 GCA_035716265.1 Nitrospira sp. | reverse complement strand
TGACCGGTCAATCCCCGTGTGTTTCATGTCTCTTTCTTCCAATGGTCAGAATTGACTAACCCCGTTTAGGGAACGATACGAAAGGCCGTCCGGTGGTGGGTGGCCTGGGGCAACCGGACATGTTTCCAGATGATGCCCTGTATTCGCTTCCGTTCGTCGTCCGTCAGCTTGGGGAAGCGCACGGCGAAGACATGACCTTTGAGCCAGGATACGGTCGCGTCCGTTAGGCATAAGGGCGCTTGCCCGTCGTTCAAATACAGTGTGACCGTGATGTGCCCTCCGATGGCCGGCAGTGTGGTCCCGAGTATCTTACAGCCGGTTTTTGAGATGTCTTTGAGAGAGCCTATCGAGGTGGTAAATCTGGCCCCTTCAGTACCGGTATATGTGACCTCGTGGTGGATCAGCGCTCGTTCGGCATGCCGCCGATCAAGCGGCGCATGAGCGCGGGGCGCCGCCAGGTTCTGTTCAAGTAAGCTGCATTTCATCGGTGCCTCCTGGGTTGCCTACACCACGAGCATACCCGAGGGGCGGAGTTTGGCCATTCCCAAGTAGAGGGGAAGCGGTCTCCTACAGAAGAGGGGCAAGGGAGTGCGGGGGCGCGTAGGGAGCGTAGACTACGTGCTGGTACTTACTGGCGGATCTTGGCCCAGGCCTTCTGATACTCCTCGAATGAATCGACCTCCATCCAGCCCTTGAACACAGGCACTGCGTCGATATGGTGTCCCTGATCGATCAACTCCTGCACCAGATCGGTGAAGGAGGCTTTGCTCACACTGCCGGCTTCATGAAAGCCGGAAGACTTGTACCGCTCCTGTGCGGTCCGGTAGCACTCTCGCATGGCCTGAGTTCCCTTTTCGGAAAACATCGCCATGCCAATGAACTCTCCATGGACTTGGTCCAAAGGAAGGTGCTGACCGATTTTGACGATCCGGTGTTCGTCCTCTCCCATGACGAATCGCGACAGGTAACTACTCCCGGGGGGATTGGCCAAGGTCACGAGATCGGGGTTCAGATGGAAGGGAGCACCACCGCGTTCCAGATGATCCTGCCAGGCTAAATCAACAACGAGGGCGAAATCGGCGGGGCTCTGCAGCAGCTTTCCCAGGATGGTGGTATCAAAAATGATGTCGCCGTACAACACGATGGTTCGGCCCTTCATTTCTGTTTCGGCACAGAAGATTGAAAAGAGCTCTCCGGTCTCTTCATAACGATCGTTGTCGTAGTAGCGGATGTTTGGCAGCGCAATCGCATCCTTCTTGTATCCACGGACAACGGCGATTTCCTTGATATTCGCCTGATTCAGCGCAGCCACCGCACGCTCGAGGATCGTCTTGCCTTTGATATCCAGTAAGCACTTGGGCTTGTCTTCGATCAACGGGAGCAGCTGTTTTTCGAACCCGGCCGCGGGAATGATCGCCGTAATCTTTTCCCCGCCGATCGGAAGGAAGGCCTTTTCGTCCTGTTCCATTTGGGGCACGCCCACAATGTCGTAGACTTCAGGCAAGGTGACGATCCGATCATTGGCCGCACCGGGCCGCGTGTCGTTGCGTAAGAGATCAAGGGTGTCTCTCATTGCTCGAATGGCCGCTCGAACCGGTTGGTTCGCATAGATGATGATCTTGGCACCCGCCTGCTCCATCTCTTGAGCGGTTGTTTGATCAAAAATGGTGGGTACCACTACTAACGGTACGCGCCTGGACCAGGCTTTATATACAGTCTTCAGCTCGTCGAACGTCTTGGACTTGGAGTGAATCAAGACGGCATCGGCGCCGGCTTCCGCATAGGCCTCGGCGCGCTTCAACGCTTCTTCCTGCCCCCACCCGGCAATCAAGGCTTCGGTGCGGGCGATGACCATGAAATCGGGCACCGTTTGCGCTGCTTTGGCAGCCTTGATCTTCCCGCAATGTTCATCAATCGGGATTAACTCTCGGCGGACACCGGCGTAAAAGCTGCATCGCTTGGGATAGACGTTGTCTTCAATGCAAATGGCCGCAACGCCCGCTCGCTCACGGTCGTTGACCGTACGCATGACGTTCAAGGCATTGCCGTATCCGGTGTCGCAATCCGCGATGACTGGGATGTTCACCGCTTCCGCAATGTTACGTTCCACCTCGAGTTGCTCACTCGACGTGATAAAGCTGGCGTCGGGAATGCACTTCAGCGAGGCTGAAATGGCAAACCCACTGGCCCAGACGCCGTCGAAGCCGGCCCGCTCGATTAACTTGGCGCTCAGCGCGTCATGAGCCCCGACGACCTTGAGGGCTCCCGGCTTTTTTAGGGCCGCTCGTAGCTGTGTGGCGTTATGCATGATGACGGCGCATGATGCGAAAGCGCATGGTTCTTGTCAATGAAAAGTTTTGTGCGACGGTCGATGGACTAGTACGTGGCACCACCCAGATCCTGATCGGGTGCCATGGCCCCTTCAATCCTGGTGGCAAGCGCCGGATTTTCGAAAAAGATGATGCCTCGATCTGAGCGTGTTTCGTAGCGGAGGCTCACCACAGTGTCCAGACCCTGCCACGCAAATATCTTCACGGCGCCACCTGCGAACTGTCCCGGCGTGCGATCAAGCGGCCCATACCGTGACTGGAGAAAAGCCAGGAGTTGATCATGAGCTTCTCTGCCGTGATATCGCACTGTGACGCGGGCGAATCGGTCATCAACGGTTGTGAATCTCATGGACTCGACCGTGGCCGGCCCGAAGGTCGGAAGTCCTCCTTTGAACTCATACGTCTTCAACCGGCCCGCATCTTCCACTTTACCGAACGTGTCCGACTCCGAGAGGGTGGCTCCCCAAGGGATGCCTTCAAAGCCTTTGGGGTCTTCCTTCATTTCGACCGCCAGTGTGGGAGTGATGACCAAGAGATTTGCGGAGAGCAGTACCCCGAGGAAGACCTGAAGCAGAAGAAGGTCCCGGATCGACATGGGTTATTCCGCCGTGTCGGCTAGCATATCATTGAACCGTGGGGCTAGCGTCCGGCTGTCCAGGAAGATATACCCGCGCTCGGTGCTCGACTGGTAGGTCAGATTGATTTCCGACTCGCTGCCGCGCCAATTGTACTGCTGATTGAGGCCCCGCAGCATCTGTCCTGGGAGGTGTTCCGTCCGACCGAACTCCGATTCCAGGTACGAAAGGATCTTCTTGTGCGTTTCCGCGCCGCGGTAGCGGATGGTCACACGGGCGAATTGGTCGTCGATGGTTGATAGTCGAAGGCTCTCGACCGGAATGCTCGCAAACGACGGCGCTGTATTCTTGAACTGATATTCGATGATGTTGTGGCCTTGCCGTGTCAGTTCCAGATCCGGCCGTGTGTTCAATGCAGTCCCCCACACAATATTGTGAAATCCCTTCGGATCGTTGGTCATTGACACGGCGCCGGCCGGAAAAGGCGAGAGGGCAATCATGGCGCTCGCCAGAAGGAAGAGTAACCGCATGATGTAACGCTATCACGGTGTGTGGAGTGACGCAACGGCGTCGTTTCCTTGTGAAATCCTCACGGCATGGCTTATAATGCGCCTTTTTTTGGCAGGATATGATTCTCGTAGAAAGGCAAGAATGATCGAGAGCGATGCCTTCGTACAGGCCATGCAGGATATGGGTGTCAATTTCTTTACGGGGGTGCCCGATTCCATGCTCGGAGGCATCATCGCCGAATTGATCGACCGGCGCCTGTACACCCCGGCCGTTCGTGAGGATGAAGCCGTGGCCATGGCCGCTGGCGCGTATATGGGCGGAAAGATTCCTGCCGTACTGATGCAAAATTCGGGACTGGGGACCTCACTCAATACGCTGATTTCCCTGAACCTCATCTATCACCAGCCTTGTATCCTCATCGTGTCTTGGCGCGGGCAGGGAGGAAAGGACGCTCCCGAGCATCTCGTCATGGGCGAAGTCATGCCCCAACTGTTGGATACGATGAAGATTCGGCACCGGACCCTGACCGAACGTACTGCAATCGAAGACTTCAAATGGGTAGCGGAGACGTTCATGAAACAGCGGGTCCCGGTTGCCTTGTTCATCACCAAAGGGGTTGTCAAAGGGTTGCACCCATGAGGCCGGAGCAAGGGACATTGATCAGCCGTGCGCAGGCGATGGCGGCGCTGCTTGAACTACTGACCGACCAACCAGTGATCATCTGCAATGGCTTCCCTTCCCGTGAGGCGCAGAAACTCGCCGATCGGCCGACGCATTTTTACATGATCGGTTCCATGGGAAGCGCTCCGGCTATCGCCTTGGGCGTTGCACTGGCCAAGCCGAACAAGCAGGTCATTACATTCGACGGAGACGGGAATGTCTTGATGGGCATGGGCACGTTGGCGACGATCGCCGCCTTGAAACCGAAAAACTTCATCCACGTGGTCTTTGACAATGAAGTGTACGGTACGACAGGTAATCAACCAACGATCTCAAATGTGGTGCCTTTGGAAAAAGTCGCCAAGGCGGCAGGCTACATGAATGTCGAGCGTGCACTGGATCTCGATGATCTGGTCTATGAGTTCAAAGACATGCTCAAGAAGGACGGACCGAGCATGCTGTTGATCAAGGTCAATGAGTTCGCAGAAGATGTAGGACGCGTCGTGCTGGACCCTCCCGATATTACAAAACGATTTATGAAGGCGATAGAATAGGACCGCTAACCAATGGACTTGCCTATGTCTGTACTTGTAACAGCTCCCATTGACTGCTCGTCACCCTGTATCACCAGACTTCGTCCATCGGGGCTCAGTTCTGAGGCCGCCTCATGATGCTGTTGAATCCCGGACCAGTGAATGTCTCTGAACGTGTCCGTCAGGCGCTGACGCGTCCGGACATCTGCCATCGGGAGTCCGACTTCGCCGAACTACATCAACGCATCCAAGCGAAGTTACTGCAGGCCTTCGTGCCTGGCGCGGAGGCGGAGTATGCCGCCATCCTGATCACCGGTTCTGGCACGGCGGCGGTCGAATCGGCCTTGATGTCCTCCATTCCCCACGGTAAACGCGCCTTGATCATCAACAACGGGATCTACGGCGAACGGATGTCGCAGATGGTGGGCCT
>DASTJX010000069.1:0-5788 GCA_035716265.1 Nitrospira sp. | reverse complement strand
GGATCAAAGAGAATGGCAGGTCTGGTGCTGTCGTCCCACTTGGCCGCCCATTGATACTTCGGATTCTGAGCGGTGCTCTCGCGCTCGCCTCGGGCGATGTTGCCATCCCATTTCCAATCCCATACCGTCGAATCGTAGGCGAGGATCTGATCCTTCTCCTTGTCCGTGTGGCCCGGCTTGCCCTGTGCAGGCACGAACATTTCGACCCAATCCTTGATGTTCACAATGACGGGATTGGATTTCCAATTCGTCTTCTGGCCCTTGTCGACAATTTTGAAGGACTTGCCGAACCAGTCGACGGTCGTGCCGATTAATTTATCGGACGTCACGCCGACCTTCATCCGGCCTTTGCGATCGGGCAGCTCTTGCAAATCCGGCATCGTGTCGGTGTGCGCCGCGCCGATTTGCAACGTGTTGTAGAAACGGCCATAGCCCCACATTCCCGCCACATAGTGGTGCGCCACGTGGCAGTGGTACAAGAACTCTCCGGCCAGATGCTGGCAGCCGCCGCCGCCGCATTCCGGTTCAAGATCCAACGCCTCCGAGGGACCGATCACTTCAACGTCAACGCGATCAGACTTGGTCCGCACGACCGGATACTTCACCGGACCGTCCTGCCCCATCGCCCACATGTTGTTGGTCTCGGTTCCCGGACTGCGCTGCCAGCGGATCGATCCGCTGTGCGGATGATGGGAGTGAAACACTTCCGATCCGCCATGGACCAGCCGCCACTTCACGGGATCTCCCAGATACCCTCGAGCGATCGTGGTCGGTGTATCGCCGAACGTGTAGGCGCTGTACGCCATGGATTCGTCTTCAAAGCCGAAATACTCATGTTGCAGATGCATCTGATCGATGCCGAATGGTTCGCTGCGATAATTGATCGCCCGACCGCCTGGCCGGTAGGCATCCGTCAGCGGGTCACGCTGCGGCAGGAAGTCGCCCTTCTTGTTCAATGGCCGGAACGCTTCGTCGCCCACCTCGTGGTAGAACAGCACGAATTCGCGAAAGTCCGGTCCGGATCCGTTATCAATGTTCACCTGCCAGCCCGTCTTCACTTGCTTATCCGGCCCCGTGCCGATGGCATCCAGATACTTCGACCCCTTCGGTTCTACAACGAACGCGCCGAAGAGACCGAGCACCGTCAATTCGCGGTCATGGCTATAGGAATGAAACTGCCGGACGCCTTCCTGCATCTGCGGGTGGATGTACCATTCGAATTCCTGCTGTTTTCCTGGCGAGATGATCGATTCCGGATTCGTCGTCGTCGCCGGCTTGCCCGTCGTACTCACGATCATGCTGGACGCTTGAATGAAGAGGCTGCCGTCCTCGCTTTCCATCTGATTGCGCAGCGTCATCTTCACGCAGTCGCCTTGGTTGGCTCGAAGCACCAGCGGCTGGATCATGTCGCCCTGCAGTCCGGTCGTGACGGAACCAGGATCGAATCCTTCTTTGTCGCGCGCGTCTTTATTGCGGGTTTCTTCGGCACGAACTTTATCTACGTCTTCCGTCAAGACGTACATGTAGCCCGGATAATAATCGAGCCAGCGATTCAAGGTGATCTCGATGTTGATCATCGAGACATCGTACTTCCGTACCGGAACATTGGAGGGACACTTGCCGCCCAACGCGGACACGGGTTCGCCTTTGCCGGAATCCGTCATGAGGAGGAAGCTGCTGCCGTCCTGGCCCATGTACTGGTGCATCATCGACATGTTGTTGAAAGCGCCTGAAGTTTGCTGCGCCTTGGCGTCTTCCTGGGCCTGTTGTTCCAGCTTCTGCATGAGTCGATGGTGCTGCATTTCCATTTTTTCAGCATTGCCGGCCCGGCCTTCGATGGCATTCTCCACCACCGTCTGGCCTTTGAGTTGCTGCGTCCAGCCTGGCATCGCGACGGGCGTGGCGTGGCCCTCATGCGATGGTTCCCCCGTGTCTGCCGCGAACAGCCCCGGTGTCAGCGTGAAGCTACCCGCCAGCAAGGCACTGGCCAGGACCACGACGAGGCTTCCATGTCGTCGCTTCCCGTGTGATGGTTCTCTTACAGACTTCATACTCGGCCTCCTCTTCTTGTATCCGCCAATCTGAGCGGTTGTGTGAAAGACTTCAGTGTTCATATCAGTCCCGTGGTTTCTGCGTGGTTTCTGTAGGAGCAGGAGCAAGACCTCTCATGGCCTCCCGATATAGAGCTGGTGAAGGGCTCCTTCTCGCGAAGAAGCGGGTCATTCGGAGGCCGGTCCTAATCACCCGAGCCTTCACCAGCGCCTCTTCACACCGCAACAGGCGTGCCGACGTGAGGTGGCGTGGCTGGGAAATGCCGATTCGTGCAAGAAATTGAAGCCTTAGAGGTCCGCACGAGCCCGAATGGCCTCAGTGGAAAAGCAGAGCGAGCTTCTAGGACTTTGGACAATACGACGCGGACCTCGAGCACATCCGAGTCAATCCAAAGGGTTGCGTTGTCCATTTTTTTAGACAATCCAGAGAGAAACTGAGGCGCAATGGGGCAGTCCCTAGGCTTCAAAACGGCGATTGAGGGTGAGAATGAAGCATGAGGTTCACCCTGGCTCTTGCACTGTGTATGTCAGCGGCGGTGATGATGACGCCGCCGGCGGCGCATAGCGTCGATTTTGTCGCCGATCAAGTGACACGATCTGGAGGACATGTCCACAGAGGGAGTCTGTACTATCGGGATGACATGTGGAGGATTGAACACAACGATCCGGGGTCGATTGAAGTCACCATTGGGAGAAAGGATAAAGGCGTGATGTGGCTTCTCGTGGGTAGGACCAAGCAATTCGCCACTCTCCCCTTCGATGGGTCACTTGGCGTCACGCTTGAGCGGTCAATGGTTCATGAAATTCGACGGGAAACGATCGGGACCGAGATGTTGGACGGTCATCCTACGACGCTGTTTCAGATCACCGTTCAGGAAGGACAGGACGAAGTGATCTATTATCAATGGTGGGCGGAGGACTTAGAACTGCCTCTGCGCATCGCGAGAAAGGATGGGGCCTGGATCGTACAGTTTAAGAACGTCAAACTTCGCTCACTATCGCCCCGCCTCTTCGACTTGCCCCTCAATTACCGGCCGATCGATTCCTCTCCTCAACGCGGCTGAGCCGAGGAGGCCAGGTCATATTCGCGCAATTTGTTGTAGAGGCTGGCTCGGCTGATCCTGAGATTTTTGGCTGCTTGCGCTCGATTCCCCCGACTGTCTTGAAGGGCCTGAATGATGCGTGCTTTTTCTGCCTGCTTCTTCGCTCCTTTGGACACCGAGCGGAGATCTGCCGGCGCCACGATCAACCCCCTCGTTCCGACAACATCAGCACAGTTTAACTCGTGACTTTTCGTGGTGACCACCGCTCGCTCGATGCAGTGCTGGAGTTCCCGCACATTACCTGGCCACTCGGCTTCCCTCAACACATGCAAGAGATCCGGCGACACCGTGCGAGTGGGTTGGCCGTGCCGGGCACAGGACTCGTGAATGAAGTGGCGCACTAGCAGCGCAATATCGTCCCGACGCTCGCGCAATGGAGGGACGAAGAGCGGCAAGACCGCCAACCGATAATACAGGTCCTGCCTGAATAGCTTCATCTCGACCAACTCGGCGAGATCTTTATTCGAGGCCGAAATGACGCGGGCATTGACCTTGATCGGGTGATTCCCGCCCACGCGCTTGATTTCGCCCCCTTGCAGCACACGCAGTAGTTTCGCCTGGAAGGTCGGCGTGGTATCGGCGATCTCATCGAGAAAGATCGTTCCGCCATTGGCTTCTTCGAATAAGCCCGGTTTGTTCGTCACGGCACCCGTGAACGCGCCCTTCACATGACCGAACAGTTCACTTTCCAGCAGTGTTTCGGGCAACGATCCGCAATCCACCACCACAAAGGGCTTGTCATGACGAGCACTCAACTGGTGAATGGTTTCCGCGACCAGTTCCTTCCCCGTCCCGCTTTCGCCTTGTATGAGCACAGTGGCAACACTGTCAGCGACCAGGCTGATCATGTCGAAGAGTTGTTGCATCGCCGCGCTACGCCCGATGATCTCGCCTAAGCGCTCGCGCACGGTGGGAGGAGCGATTTCCTCGGGGACAAGCCCATGAGGGAGGACACTCGAGGGGGAGAGTGGTTCACCCAGGACCGCTATGGAGACCACGTATCCATCTTTATCGCACAAGGGAAAAGCCTGCCTCATCCCGCAGGCCGGCTCATCTTCCTCGCTCGAACAGGAGACGGACCGGACAGAAGGGTCGCGAAATATCTTTATGGCAGGGCAGCTTCCACATGGTTCGCTGCGTCGAGCGAATGTGTGATAACACTTGCGCTCACAAGCGTGGTGCAGATCAGTGTGCTGTTCGACTGAGGTCGTCTGATTGGCATAAATCACATTCCACTCTCGGTCCATCACCGCGACACGTTCACTGATGCTCGCCGCCATCTGGCTAATCGCTTCAAGCCGCGCCGTAGCAATCGGATCATTCGACGAAGACCTTCGCGCTGATTGAGACCCGGCCATCGCTGTTCTTCCATCCAAAGGATTGCTCATAGACCACCGGCTAGCAATTCTTCGACCTTCAGCTTCAGGGCAGAGATGCGGACTGGCTTATCAAAATAGGCGCTTGCCCCAGCCTGGAGCACCTTCGCCCGCAGACCGACATCCCCGAAAGCGGTCATCACGATGATCGGGCAGTGGGGAGCAGCCGAGCGCAGGCGGCCAACGTATTCCGCTCCGCCTGCCGGCATCCGCAGGTCAGTCAGGATGAGATCAGGCTCTGATTGCCGGACCGCCTGCAACGCTTCATCGCCGTCCTTCGCTTCCCGCAACTGATATCCCGCACTCAAGAATTCATCACAAAGGAGACTGCGCATCTCTCCATCATCTTCGACGATGAGCACCGTAGCAGTCTTTTGTGTCGTCACCGGGAACCACCTCGGACCAGCCTCATTACGTACAGGTCTGGCAAAGGCCATGCCGCTCATCATGCATCAAATAGTCAGCAATATTCTCGGGATCTGCAGGCAGTTCATCCCAGCAGTGGGAATGATGGCGAGAAAGACCACACCGGCCGAGCAATGGGTGGTCCCAAGATGCCCCAACCAGCCGACGACTTTCCAACAATTGGTTCGATCGGCCTCATTGACGAACGCTGCGTCCGCATTGGGGACGACAACGGTAATTCCTGGGGTCAAGTCGAGATCCGCGGGCACCGAAATTGCGGCCACCGTTTATAGCCAGCTCCGCCCCAAGGCAATGTCTATGCAAGAGAAGGAACAGACGGTCACGGTGACCGGCGAGGCCCTATCGCTCTCGGGGGCTCTCACGATCCCGGCGAAGGCCAAGGGCATCGTCCTCTTCGCCCACGGCAGTGGAAGCGGACGATTCAGTCCACGCAACCGCTTGGTGGCCCGATGTCTTCACGAGGGAGGGGTCGCCACGTTATTGCTCGATCTGTTACTGACAGATGAGGAAACGGATCGGCGCAAGGTCTTCGACATTGATTTGCTGGCGGATCGAGTGCTGATGGCCAGTGCCTGGTTACGCGAGGATCCTCGCACGAAAGAGTTGCCGTTGGGCTACTTCGGAGCCAGCACAGGGGCCGGGGCCGCTCTTCAGGCCGCCGCAAAAGCACCGTTTCCCATCGGTGCCATCGTATCGCGCGGCGGACGGCCTGACCTTGCCGAGCGCTACCTGCCTCAGGTGAACACGCCCACCTTGCTCCTAGTCGGTGGCGAAGATCATGCCGTGATCGAGATGAATCAGCAGTCGTACCGGCTTCTCCGCTGCCCAAAGC
>DASTJX010000068.1:0-7331 GCA_035716265.1 Nitrospira sp. | reverse complement strand
AGAGTGGACGAATCGACATGCTTGGAAAGCATGCGTCTCGGCAACGGGACCGTGGGTTCGAATCCCACCCTCTCCGCCAAACAAAAGCCGTGGATGATGGGAAACGAGTTCCAATCGAAAATTACGTGGCGATATTAAGGGATAAGAGAGAGTGGGATTCGAAGAAGGTTCTGAAGGGGATGTGTCCCCTTCATGGGGAGCGTACGAGGGGGCTGGCCTCCTCAGTAGGAGCGCGAGCAGTCAGGCGAGCGCGACATCGAATGCCCACCCTCTCCGCCAAACCGCACTTCGTGTGACCCGCCCGCTCATTATTGCAGTATCGTGATTGCTGCGGGCGGATAGACACCTTAAGTGCGTTTCAAGTTAGAATGAGCTTGCTCGCCCCGGAGCTTACTTAATGTGGCGACGGCATAAACATATTAAGTGCTGCTTCGCGACATCATTTTTAATAAATAGGCCTCAACCTTGTTTCGGGCCAGAATTGCATGGCCCCCGGGGTGCGGTGGCGAGTGTGGAACGTCAGAACGCCGGCGCGCCGAGGACGAGCCAGGTTAAGGGGCTGGGCCCTGTGCAACAAGACCCTGTGAATCCCGCCAGGTCCGGAAGGAAGCAACGGTAAGCAGATAGTTTTGGGTGCCGCAGGATCACCTGGCCCCGCTAGCAGGAAATTGAAAACGGTCGGGAACTGGGTTCTCGGTCGGCCGCCCCACTCGACGTACTGATCCAACGGTACGCCTCGTGGTCCACTCTCCCTGCGGCCTTGCTGGTGAACAGCGCGTCCCGGGAAAGCGGTTGCGGAGCAATCGGTAAGGTGGGTGGGCTGTAAACGCATCGCCGGGGTGGGCGGGTGAAAATGGAGTCGTTTTGATCCTCCCCTAAGGAATGCACGAAGCATGGACTACCAAGTTTCCGCGAGAAAATACCGACCTGGAACGTTTGACGATGTGATCGGCCAGCCCCATGTGGTCCAGACGCTCGTCAACGCCGTTTCCAGCAAGCGGATCGCTCAGGCCTATTTATTTTCGGGGACGCGCGGCGTGGGCAAGACCACCGTCGCACGCATCCTTGCCAAGGCGCTGAATTGTGAGCAGGGACCGACCGGCACGCCGTGCACGACTTGCGTCAATTGCACCGAGATCACGCAGGGTCATTCCGTGGACGTGATAGAGATCGACGGTGCCTCGAATACGAGTGTCGATGATGTCCGCGAGATCCGCGAGAACGTCAAATTCGCACCGTTTCACGGCACCTATCGTGTCTATATCATTGACGAAGTCCACATGCTGTCGAACTCGGCGTTCAACGCCCTGCTCAAGACGCTTGAAGAACCGCCTCCTCACGTCGTGTTCATCTTCGCGACAACGGAAATCCACAAAATCCCCGCGACGATCCTCTCCCGCTGCCAGCATTACAATTTTCGCCGCATTGCCAAGACGGAGATTATCGAGCGGCTGCGTCACGTGGCCGAACAGGACGGCATCACTCTGGAGGACCGGAGTTTGGCTGCGCTAGCCAGAGCCAGCGAAGGGAGTATGAGGGATGGGTTGAGTCTCCTGGATCAAGCCGTGGCCTTTGGCGGTAAATCGATTGTCCACACTGATCTCGAAGCGTTGCTGGGCGCCATTCCACAGGAAATGGTTCGATCCATGATTCGGGCGATCACCTCGCAGGACAGCGCGGGGGCTTTGCGGACATTGTCCCAACTGGTAGAAGGTGGGCACGAGCTGCGTGCGTACTGCGCTGATGTGGTGGAGTATGTGCGTCATCTGCTCGTCGTGTCCGTCACGCCCCGGCAAGAATGGCCTGCATTGATTGAGGTTTCCTCAGACGATCTCGCGCAGCTCGCGGCGGACAAGGCGTCGCTGACGCCCGAACAGATTCAGCAGATCTTTACGCTGTTTCTCGAGGCGGAGGACGCCCTGCGGTTCAGCGCTCACCCTAGATTTGTGCTGGAGACGGCCGCAATAAAGGCGACGCGGTTGCTGGCCCCTCAGACAACAACACATGAGCAGCCTGGACGTGTGGTCTCCGCGTCTAGTGTTCCGCATCAATCTGCGGCCCGGTCTGAGAAGGGATCGGGGACACACGTTGGCGGAGGCACCGCCCATCCTGCACGTGCACCCCAACCCGCTGTGACTGGAACATCCTCTTCAACTTCTCCCGGCTCGGGAGTTCCGGCGGCGCCGTCAATGACGCGCACCGTTAGAACACCGGCTACCACTCAACCGATGAGACAGGTGGGGCAGCCCTCGTCGGCTACGCCGGCACGTCCTCCGCAAGCGATCATGCTGAACTGGGAGCAGTTTCAAGAGGAGGTGGGCCACTCATTTCCGAATATTGCCCCCTTTCTCGAAATGGGGCGCCTGGTTGGCATCGAGGGTAATGTGGTGACAATTGGATTTGCGAAGCAAGCAACGGTGGCGCGCGGGATGTTGGAGAAGGCGGACAATATTCAGGCCCTGGCCTCGTTATGTGAGCGGATAGGCGGCCAGCCGGTCCGGCTTCGCGTCATTGAGCTGACGGAAGCGGACCCTCCCGGTCCGACCATGGCCCAGATCAGAGCGGCGAAAGAGCAGGAACAAAAGGTCGTACTCTTCGAACAGGCGAAGGCCCATCCGGTCGTCAAGCAGGCCTTGGAAATGTTCGGGGCGGAACTTCAGGATGTCAGGACGATCGCGAACCGACAAGAGGTGCAGGAATGAAAAATCCTCTAGGCAACATGGCGAACATCATGAAACAGGCGCAGCAGATGCAAGCGCAAATGGCGAAACTCCAGGAGGAAGCTGCGACCAAAACGGTGACCGGCTCGGCGGGCGGAGGCATGGTCACGGTGACGGCCAACGGCGCGATGGAGGTGGTCAGCGTCCATATCAATCCCGAGGCCGTGAAAGACGCAGATGCAGAGATGCTGCAGGATGTCGTGCTGGCGGCCACGAATGAGGCCTTAAAGAACGCGCGTCAGTTGATGGCTGATCAGATGAAATCTGTGACCGGCGGCATGAATATCCCCGGCCTGTTCTAACGAGTCGTCGATGGCCGTTGATCAACAAGGATTGCTGTTCCGCCTGGTTCGAGAGCTGGTCCGTCTTCCTGGCATCGGTCAAAAGACCGCCCAGCGCTTGGCCTTTCATATCCTCAAAGCCGACCGCGACGATGCGCTGCGATTGGCGGACGCCATTCGCGCCGTCAAAGACGGCCTCTCGTTCTGCCGTCAATGCCGGAACATCGCCGAAGGAGATCTGTGTGAGTATTGCTTAGATCCCAAGCGCGACCAAACCAGGATCCTCGTGGTTGAGGAGCCGAGTACGCTGTATGCCGTCGAACGAGCAGGTGCCTACCGCGGCCTCTACCACGTGCTGCTCGGCGCGCTTTCCCCTCTCGACGGAGTCGGACCATCAGACATACGAGCCGAGGAACTCGTCGACCGTGTCAAACTCGGAGGAATTCAGGAAGTGATCTTGGCGACCAATCCCACGATCGAGGGCGAAGCCACGGCCATATACCTGACGAATCAGTTGAAGCCGCTCGGCGCCCGTGTTTCGCGTATCGCCTATGGGATCCCGGTCGGCATGGACATTGAATATGCGGATGAAGTGACGCTGCTGAAATCGATCGAAGGTCGACGCGATCTGTAGCGAGACTGTCGCCGATCCTTCCTTTCCGGCTGCGTGCGGTTGAACCTGCCTTTCCCCATTGACCGCCTTTCGAAGCCCCTGTTATAGTTTCACCCTCATTTTTCGTCATGCTATTTTTTAATTGGTGAACCATGAAAGCCAAGGTGAGCACCCGCAGACGTTCTGTCGCCGTGAAGCGAGGCAGCAAATCAGCGTCAGCCGGCGGAAAATATGGCGCGATCAGGCGTGAGCTTGAGAAGCAGCGGCGAGCCATCCTGGATGAAGCGGGTGAAGGGCTGACGAAACGCGAAGGGCCCGAGGCATTTCCCGACGTCAGTGATCAAGCTTCCGCCGAAGTGGATCAAAATTTCTCTATGCGCATCAAAGAACGCGAGCAGAAGCTCCTCAAGAAGATCGATGAGGCGCTTGACCGCTTGAACAAGAACATCTACGGCATTTGTGAGCGCTGCGAAGAAGAGATCCCCTATCAGCGTCTCAAGGCCAGGCCTGTCACCACGCTCTGTATCGAGTGCAAGACCCTTCAGGAACAGGAAGAGAAAGTCCGGCGTTAGTTCCTCGCCCTTGTTCGTCTCGGTCTATTGAGGTTTGAGTTTCTTGACTCGTTGCTGGACCAATGCAATCCTGTCGGCCTCATCAGGAATACCCTCCACCAATGCGAGATAGGTCTCATATTCGGCAAGCGCGCGTTTCGGATTGGTCGGTTCGACTGCCTCCGCCAAATTAAAACGAGCAACGGCATAATTCGGGCGAAGGGTGACCGCCTTTTCAAACGAAGCGAGGGCCCCCGCCTTATCGCCTAATTTCAGTTGCGTTGAGCCGAGATTATTCAGCGCCTCCGGCGTATTGGGTCTGATGGCCAACGACTGAAGGATTTCCGCCTTGGCTTTCTCGTATTGGCCCAGTCCGAAGAGGGCTTGGCCGAACTTGTGGTGTGCTTCAGCCAACCACACCTTGTTGGTGAATCCGCTTGTGATGGATTTCCGGTACGCATCGGCTGCGATGTCGTAGCTCTGCGCTCCGCAATAAGACAGCTGTGCCGTTTGACCCCGTGCGAACTGTTGAAGCGAGGCGAACGGCTCTTTGTCTTCGGCGCCTTGGCTATCCACTTGTTGGCCGAGTTGGACACCGCTCGGCTGCCTGAGACGGTTCAGAAACTCGCGCCGATACGGCGAGAAAAGCCTGACATAGGGATCAATGGTGACGGAGGCCTGGAGCAAGGTGGGACGATCGCGTGCGTTGATGACCAGATATTGGGTCGTGGTTTTCTCATCGCCTGTTTCATAGAGGGAACTCGAGTCCATGGCGGATTTGCCTGCGAAGTTGGCGACGCTCAGATAAAATTCAAGCGTAGGTTTCAACAGCGTCAAGGTGTGCCGAAGCACCGGATAGGGAGCCAAGTCCTGGCCAGACGAAAATGTGAACAGTGCGCCAACCAGCGTGCCATCCTCGTCAAAAAAAAACGATTCGTCTCCATGAGACGCACTGCGGCTTGCCGGTAGCATCAATTCTTGACCGGTGCCCCACGACTTGATCGTCAAGCTGGACTGCGGATGCTGTTGAAGGAAATCCGCCTTGCGCTGACACAATGTTCCCGGCTTGAGGAGCACGAAGTCGCTTTCAGAAGGTGGAAGGTTCGGGCGCGGATTGGGTGTTTCACAAGCCGCTAACAGGCTCACGATGAGACAGCTAAAGAGCCCGATCAATGCTCGGCCTGAAGCAGCGCGTCGCTCTCCAATGTCGGTCGTCATGATGGGACTGAGAATACCTAAAGGACAAGCGGTTTGCCAGGGCCGAAACGACAACGCCCGCTTCCTCGACCGAGAAAGCGGGCGTGCCAGATTTGGTGAGCAGCAGTGACTATTGTGAGGCGCGGCTGCGCTGGCTATCCAACATCGCATCCTCGCTTGTATACCCGAAAAGGTACGGCATGCTGCTGGTCAGCGAGTAAATGGGGCGGTTGACGCCATAATCGAGCCCTTGTCCGATAGGATGCAGCAGGAATCCCAACCAGCGCCAGGGATTGTCGTTGAGCGGCGACCCAGCTGCCACGTCCGTATACACGAGCGCTGTGCTGTCCATGACACTATAGATGCTGGCCGGGGCGACGTAGCCGATGTCCCCGTCGGCCGCTTGCTGGCGACCTGCGCAACCGATCAGGCCGGCGATCAAAAGCAGACTCACTGCAATCAATTTGGCTTTCATCCTCTACCTCATGTCTCGAAATCGGTTCCAATGACCAATCTAATTAACTGAAGGAAGTGTAGCCGAGGTTCGGCATTCTGTCCAGAAAACGACAGGTTTACACCACGGCTCGATCTTGCTGAAGATGCCAGGAATTCAGACGATTTGCGAGGTGGCGGGGCGATACAGGTATCGCCTGTGGCCGCTAGGTTCTTGTCGCCGCACGTTGTTGCACGGTTCACGTTTATCCTGGCATTCTCAGAGGTTCGGCCGCGATAGGTGTCGCTATTGCGCACGTTGACGCGAGAGGAGGATTTGTTACAATCACTTAACTGCCTGAGGACAGCTTAGGGATATGAGTATCACGTCTCGCGGACCGGCCTTCTACATATGTTTGCCCCTGTTTTTGGTCTTCTTCGCCGTTCCCTATCTCTTCGATCTCGCATTTTGTGAAGAATTATATGCGACACCGCTTTCGCAGGCTGCTCTGATCGATGCCGAAAAGGTAGAGCCGTCCGAGGGAGAGTCCTCCTCTGCTTCTCTTGATGATTCGACAGCGTGTGATGTCACTGTTCCTCCACCTCCTACGTCTTTCACTTCCCACTTCTCATTCCCAGATTGCAGTTTCAGAGAAGCGATTCCTGTACTGCTGACCTCGCGTCCTCCCCCCGCTTCCTAACTTCACGGTCCTGTATTTCAGGCGAGAAGTTCAACTCGAGACCCGGGTACCCGGCTGAGTTGATTCGGCTTTGCCGTACTGGGGACCATCTTTTCTGATTTGTTCGCGGCTCACATTCTTTGGCGAGCGACGGGTGTCTGTCTGAGATGCCATTCATTAGCGTGTCACGTGTGACGTCAGCGCTACTTGTTGTGCTGATCGATGTCGGGGCCGGTGTAGCCAACGCGGAAAGCCTGCAGAATTTTCCCATGGCCGGAATCAACACAGATCGCAGTACCAGGTGGAATGACGTCTTCTCCCCTCCTCGCGAGCCACGGGGAAGGTCAGGATGCCCGAAGGTCGAGACAGAACCGCTCACATTCGACACGATCGAACGTGTCTCGGGGGAGGTGAAGGGGCCTCGGATCGCCGAACCCATGGTCTTCGATTTGATTCGTCCACTCGGCGCCAAGCGAGGCGAAGCTGAGGTCAACGTGCTCGGCCTCGTCCCCTTAAGCAACCAGTCAAAACGGGTCGACAACGTATCAGATCCGTTAGGCCTCGTGAGGCGCAGCGCCGATCGAAAGGGGATTGAATGGGCCCCTGAGATTGAGTATGCGCTGTGCGATGGCATCGCGGTGGAATTTGAAGTGCCCATGGAAAAGGCGCAGCTTGAGGCTTACAAGGGAGCCGGCCAGGTGACCTTTGGCACTGCGTTCGATCATCGTTTCATCCATGGAGCGCAAGTCATCGTGCAATATGATCGGCACCCCGGCCTGTGGACTACCACCTTGCTCTATCTCGCCGGGTTTCGATTCGATGAGACTTGGAGCCTGTTTGGGATGTTCGGCACCAGA
>DASTJX010000067.1:0-3991 GCA_035716265.1 Nitrospira sp. | reverse complement strand
GACCGACGTGGCTGGTAAAATGACCAGTGCCGCCTCCAAATATCCCTAGTGCTTAGTCCTGGCCAACCTCATAGTGTAACGTAACGGTTGCCTCAATCTTTATCTCGCCCGCGAAGACGGGCGTTTCCTCGCTGCCCCCCTCCATCATCATGGACCGTGCCACCTTGGGCAGAGGACGCACGAGATGACTGTTCTCGGTAGCGCTCATCAGTCGGATCAGCTTTACCTTCAAGGCCTCGCTGAAAGCGGTGGCTTTCTCATGCGCCTTGGCTGCCGCCTGCTTGAGGGCACTCAGTTTCGCCTGCTGCTCGTCGCGAAGCGCCCAATGCAGCGCCTGAAAATGATTGGCACCCGCGGCCAAGGACTCTTCGATCACCGCCCCCACCTTCTCGAGGTTCCGCACTTCAACCGTGAGGTTGTTGCTGACGATGTACGCGATGATCTCAGGTGGTGCCGGCGGTGAATCGGCCGGACGTTTAGGAGGTGGCTTGTACTGCGGAGACACCGTGAAGGAGGCCGTCTGAATCCGTTCCTGCTCGATCTGCAGCCCACGCAGCCGTTCCACAACCTTGTTCATCACCTGGCGGTTCTGCCGCTGGGCCTCCGCAACGGACTTGCCTACCGTCTCCATGCCAAGCGTGACGAAGGCCGTATCGGGGGCCAGCGCGATCTGGCCGTGGCCCGTAATCGTCATAGACGGTTTATCCGCCGACTCATCATGAGCATGAACGATGACCGGAACGGCCAGCACTGCCATCAGCAATATAGCACCCACCATAGGCAACCTCGCTTTCTTGGAGTCACTCGCCGGCGACGACAAGTTCATGGCGCGTTGGCAGTTGAGTGTAAGGAAGTGGTCCATTATGATGGCGGCTCATCCACCCCTATCCATCAAAGCGCCAGCACACACTCAATGTTCAGAAGGGCGACGAAAAGATCTCGCGGCAGCCAGCAATCACTCGGCGTGACCGGCGGTCCGCGCCTCCCAGGCTGAGGTGACCGTCTATGCGAGCATCCATCTGGGAAACTACTGTACGGACAATTAAGGAGGGTTGCAATGTCTCAGGACCGGCGCGTGCCGATGCCCCAATCATCGACCCGGCCCTCCGCTCGTGGAAAGTTTATCGTCGCAGCCGTCTTCCTTGGCGCCATCGGCGCCTTCTATTTTTTCGACCTCAAGGCGTACCTTTCACTAGACGTGCTGAAAGCGAATCGCGATAAGCTCCTGGCCTTTACTGAAGCGCACTATGCGCAGGCCGCCTTATTATTCATACTCGTCTACATCGCACAAACAGCTTTTTCGCTTCCCGGCGCGACCCTGCTCACGCTGACGGGTGGATTCATCTTCGGAACCTTGTCGGCCGCCCTGTATGTCAACATCGGAGCCACAACAGGAGCGACGCTGGCCTTTCTCGCCGCCCGTTATCTGTTCCGTGATTGGGTGGAACAACGTGTTGGAGACCGGCTCGCGGCGTTTCAGACAGGCTTTGCACGGAACGCCTTTCTCTACCTACTCACCCTGCGCTTGATTCCGGTATTTCCTTTTTTCGTCGTGAACCTGCTCTCCGGGCTGACGAGAATGAACGTCGGCACCTATGTCGCAGCCACTGCGCTTGGTATCATTCCGGGAAGCCTGGTGTACACCTTTGCCGGACGCCAGCTAGGCACCATCAACTCGCTCGCAGAGCTGGCTTCGCCCCGGCTGCTCCTGGCGTTTACTGCACTCGGATTGCTCTTTCTGATGCCGGTTGTCTATCGAAAGTTCGTTCGTCCGCAACCATGAAAGAACTTGCTCGCGGAAACCGGCCTCGTCAGAAGCGAACACCCAGATAGAACGCCGGCATGATATTGGTGTGGAGATCGAATTCACCCCCGCCGGCGCGAACGGTTTCACCGAGGGACGTGACGTTGAGGAGAACATCCGCTGTCAGCGCCATGCCCGGGCTCACAGCATGATCGATGCCAATGCCGATCGGAATCAAGAATGATCCATACGTATTCGCTGTTCCACTGTCCGTGTCTGTAATGCCGCCACGGACAAATCCCAGACCGCCTTGCAGCACGAGCTTCGTGGCGCCTTCCGTTCCCGGAATGTCCCACCAGTACTTTGCTTGACCTGAGAGGCCAAACAGAAAGTCGTTGCCGGCGCCCGCATATTGCGCCAATGGCCCGATTGAGAATCGCTCGGCCACACCATACTCGACATGCCCGTTAAAGCCGAATTCCAGGACGCCGTCGGGCGTATTGCCGAGAAAGCCCAACCCCGCTCCCCCGGTCCATTGGCCTGCTTTCATTCCAAGCACGTCCGCGTCGGCATGAGCAGTCATGCAGGGGCCGATTGGAAGCCACCCGCAAACCAGGCAGGCAGAAAAGAGTAGAATCATAGGGAGTCGCATGACGTGATCCTCCACCATGGTTTCACCACGTATGATTCAATGGTTGTTGCCGACGCTTCTTCTCCTGAGTGGGTATCTGACCGGTGATTGTAGAGCCCAGGCTATTGCCGAATCGCAGAACGGCCTTCGTCCGTTGCGCGTCGTGACATACAATCTTTTGCACGATGGAGCCGCCTCAGGCTTCCTCGACGGCGATACCCATCTCGAAGAACGACTGAAGATGACAATCCGCGAACTCAAGGCACTTGACGCGGATATCATTGCCGTACAAGAGGCGTCGGACAGCCGCAGACATGGCAATGTTCCGGAGCGTCTCGCCAAGGCTCTCAGCCTCCACGTGGTCTTCGAACCGGCCACCGAACATGTCTTCGGCCTGTGGCCGCTCGACAGCATGGTCGTCGGCATGATGGGCTTCAAGGAAGGCTCCGCCATTCTCAGTCGATTTCCCATCGCGGCATCTCATGTCTATGATTTGCCGCGCTGCAACAAATGGCTGGAGCCTCGCATCCTGCTCCAAGCCGAGCTTTCCACCCTGTGGGGACCACTGCAAGTGTTTTCCACACACACAGGCCGCGGCGACGAATGCCAGATGGAGCGCGTCGGCGAGATCGTCCGAAACCGTCTTGGTGCCGGTCCCTCGCTGCTCATGGGAGACTTCAATACGCCGGAGACTTCCCAGGTTCTCACGACGCTCAGAAACGAGGCCGGGTTCATAGATACCTACCGTCTCGCCAATCCCGGAGCAACGGGATCGACGGTCTGGCAGCGGATTACCTCCTCGGAACCTACTGTCTCCCATCGCGTGGATTTCATCCTGCTGTTGAATGGCCGGCAGTGGGCCGCCTCGGTGCTGTCCAGCCGCCTGGTGCTCGATCATCCTGGACGCTTGCCGGACGGGACCACGCTCTGGCCGTCCGACCATTACGGCGTGCTGGCCGAGATGGACATCCACTCGGTTCCTTAGGCCGCTGTGCCGGGAGCACTACGACGAACACTCTCCCTTGCCGTGCCGCATGGTGTGAGATGCCTGGATCTGGCTCGTTTGCCTGGGCCGAGCGGGATATGGTCAGCAGTCGTCGGTTATGATGAAGAGCGGCAAAAGCGAAGTACGGGAAAAGAAATTCAGCCAACGGCAGGGTTTCAGCCGCCGATCATTGTTGCCATCCCCGCCGCGCCAGGCAGTACAATAGTCCACATGGCACTTTCCCCCTTAGTGCGGTTCGGCACCTCGACCTGGACCTATGAAGGCTGGAGAGGCGAGGTATACAAGCAGTCGTACCCGAAAGGCCGGTTCAAGCAGGACTGTCTGGCCGAGTACGCCCGCTACGAGCACGAAGGGGAGCCCCTGTTTCGCACGGTCGGTTTTGATTTCACCTTCTACGGTCCTCCGACCGCTAAACAGCTCGAGCACTATGCTTCGCTCTTGCCGGCCGGTTTCGAAGCCTGTGCAAAAGTGTGGGAAGAAATCACGATCCCGCTGTTTCCGCCCGGGCTACGCTATCGCAGCAAGGCCGGACCCAATCCCCGATTTCTCGATGCCGCCTATTTTCTCGAGCAGGTCCTCACTCCCTTCACGCAGGTGTTCGAACCCTATA